>NZ_JAPUVO010000131.1 GCF_029255185.1 Propionivibrio sp. | reverse complement strand
GGCAGGGCAATGCAATTGCCCACTCAAGTTCCGTGCCAGAATAAAATTCCTTGGAAATAGTGGGTGCTGTGCAAATGATCGCACAATGCGAGCAGAGAACAGCGGACTGTCAGCGTCACTTGTTGGCGCGATTTGTCACATTTGGGCGCCACTCTTGCATTAGAGCAAGCCCACCCCTGCCGCTGCTGACCGTCCCGAGACAGATATCCGCGAGCAACGGATCGCTCGCGGGCTTATCGTGGCGCCATGAAGGTCTAAAATCACTTCCCGTCTTGCGCCGGAAAGCGCTTGCCTTGATGTGATTTTGCAGAATGATGCAAAACGAGCCTTCGATCCTTGGTATAGTGTGCGGCCTGCAATTGTAAGAAACAATCGAAGAAATGCGTTAAGCATTCCCGTAGTGCTTTTTAATTTTTCCCGTTTAAATGAGGTCAATATGTCGAATAAATTCATTTATGTTTTTGGCCCTTCAAAGACCGAAGGCGCAGCTGATATGAAAAATCTGCTCGGTGGCAAGGGCGCCAATCTTGCAGAAATGTGCCGTCTGGGCATCTCGGTGCCTCCCGGCCTCACCATCAGTACCGAAGCGTGCACGGTCTATACCGAGCAGGGCGCGCAAAGCATTCAAAAACTGATCGAAGCCGATGTAAAACAGGGCATGGCTTTCGTCGAAAAGGAAATGGGCAAGAAATTCGGCGATGCCGCTGACCCTCTGCTGGTTTCCGTGCGCTCGGGTTCGCGCGCGTCGATGCCCGGCATGATGGATACGATTCTCAACCTGGGTCTCAATGACGAGGCGGTCGCGGGTCTGGCCAACAAATCGGGTAACGAACGTTTCGCCTGGGACTCCTACCGTCGTTTCATCCAGATGTATGGCGACGTGGTCATGGGGCTCAAACCCGAGTCCAAGGAAGATCACGATCCCTTTGAAGTCATCATCGATGAAATCAAGGAGAAGCAAGGCGTCGAACTCGATACCGACCTGAGTACTGCTGATCTGAAGCAGATGGTCAACGAATTCAAGGCGATGATTCGCACACGTCTGGGCCGTGAGTTTCCCAACGATCCGTGGGAACAGCTGTGGGGCGCCGTGATGGCCGTGTTCCAGAGCTGGAATAACGACCGCGCCGTCTACTATCGTCAAATGAACGACATTCCGGGTTCCTGGGGAACCGCGGTAAACATTCAGTCCATGGTTTTCGGCAACCTCGGCCAGAACAGCGGTACAGGCGTTGCCTTTACTCGCGACGCCGCCTCAGGCGAAGATATCTTCAACGGTGAATTCCTGATCAACGCCCAGGGCGAAGATGTGGTGGCCGGCATCCGTACGCCGCAGCAGATCACGCTTGAAGGGTCGCGTCGTTGGGCCGAACTGGCACTCGTCAGCGAAGCAGACCGTGCCGCCAAGTTTCCGTCGCTCGAAGAAATCATGCCGGCGATCTACAAAGAACTGCTCAAGACCGAGACGGCGCTGGAAAATCACTACAAGGATATGCAGGACATCGAGTTCACCATCCAGGAAGGCAAGCTCTGGATGCTGCAAACGCGTTCCGCAAAACGCACAGGAGCCGCCCTGGTCCGCACCTCCGTCGAAATGCTTAAACAAGGCCTCATCGATGAAAAAACAGCGCTACTGCGTGTCGCCCCGGACCGACTCAACGAACTCTTGCACCCGGTGTTTGACGGCCAGGCCATCAAGAAGGCGCGTTTAATCGCCAGCGGTCTTCCCGCTTCGCCGGGCGCCGCCACCGGCCAGATCGTTTTCTTTGCTGATGAAGCCGAGGAATGGGTTGCCCAGGGCAAGGACGTGATCCTGGTTCGTCAGGAAACCTCGCCCGAGGATCTCCGCGGTATGGTCGTGGCCAAAGGCATTCTCACGGCACGTGGCGGCATGACCTCGCACGCAGCAGTTGTTGCCCGTGGCATGGGCAAGTGCTGCGTTTCCGGTGCCGGGTCCGTTCGCGTTGATCCGAAAGCGCGCACGATGACTGTTGATGGCGTGGTGTACAAGGAAGGCGACTGGGTCTCGCTCGACGGTTCAACCGGCAAGGTTTACGAAGGCAAGGTTCCGACCAAGGATGCAGAACTGTCCGGCGATTTCGGAACACTCATGGAGCTGGCTGACCGTTACAAGCGGTTGGCCATTCGCGCCAACGCTGATACGCCGGAGGATGCCAAGGTGGCCCGGAACTTCGGGGCCGTCGGCATTGGCCTGTGCCGCACCGAGCATATGTTCTTCGAAGGCGACCGCATTAAATCGGTTCGCGAAATGATTCTGTCTCAGGATGAAGCCGGTCGGCGCAAGGCGCTGGCAAAGCTGCTGCCGATGCAGCGCGGCGACTTCGAGGGCCTGTTCCTGGAAATGGATGGCCTGCCAGTCACCATTCGTCTGCTTGATCCGCCACTGCACGAGTTTTTGCCCCATGACGAAGCCGGTCAGACGGCCATGGCCAAGGAGATGGGCGTTTCGTATGACAACATCAAACACCGTGTTGACGATCTGCATGAATCGAATCCGATGATGGGTCACCGTGGTTGCCGCCTCGGGATCAGCTATCCAGAAATCACCGAAATGCAGGCACGTGCGATCATCGAGGCCGCGCTCAACGCCAAGGCCAAGGGACGCGACGTCAAGGTCGAAATCATGATTCCGCTGGTGACTACCGTGCGCGAATTCAATGCCCAGGCCAAGGTCATCCGCGACACGATCGCTGCCGTCTTCAAGGAACGTGGCGTTGAAATCAGTTATCTGCTCGGAACCATGATTGAAACACCGCGTGGCGCGCTGGTTGCCGACAGCATCGGCAAGCAGGCCGAGTTCTTCTCCTTCGGCACCAACGATCTGACGCAGATGACGCTGGGCTTCTCGCGCGACGATATCGGCAAGTTCCTGCCTTTCTATCTGAGAGACGGCATGTACGAGCAGGATCCCTTCCAGTCAATTGACCAGAAAGGCGTTGGCTTGCTGGTCAAGATGGCGGTCGAAAAAGGTCGTGCGGTGCGCACGGGAATCAAGTTGGGCGTTTGCGGTGAGCACGGCGGCGATCCGGCTTCGATCGACTTCTTCCATCGTGTCGGGCTTGATTACGTGAGTTGCTCACCGTTCCGTGTGCCGATTGCACGTCTGGCCGCAGCGCAGGCAGCGATCAGCAACTAGGGGGGGCTCAGGTGTGAAATGCGCCAGTTTCAAGGAGCTGGCGCATTTTTTTGTGGGTTTCAATCGGGGGGTCGCCCGATCAAACTGGGGGCTTGCTAGCTTTGATGGCGCGACACGAATTAGTGCTGGGTAGCCTCGATCGTGTCCGACATCAGTTTGTCAGTGAATGCAATGCCGATCGCCGAAAGAATGAAAATCATATGTATTATGGCTTGCCACATGACGCCGGCTTCGGTGAAGGTGGATTCTTCAGACCCGAGCGAGCCGATCGCGATAAATGTTTTTAACAAATGGATCGAACTGATGCCGATGATGGCCATCGCCAGTTTTACTTTCAATACCGATGCATTGACGTGACCGAGCCATTCCGGTACGTCAGGGTGCCCCTTCAAATTGAGTCGTGAGACGAAGGTTTCGTAACCTCCGACAATGACCATCACCAGAAGATTGGAAATCATCACAACGTCAATCAGGCCCAATACAGCCAACATGATCAATTGCTCGCTGAGGTTGGTAGCCCCCTGAATCAAATGAAACAATTCCTTGATGAAGAGAATGACGTAGACGCCCTGGGCCAATATCAAACCCAGATACAAAGGTAACTGCATCCAGCGCGAACTGAATATCAGCCAGGAGAGGGGGCTTAGCTTGGTAGTGGATGGGGTATTCATGAAAATTCGTGTTGATTGAAGCGATCTGTTTCAGGCGCTATGCGACAACAAAACGCAGCGATAGTTCACGCGCAGCGCATTTCGTTTGCCTACCGGAGCCGTTAGAGCGCATGCTCAGACATCGCCTTTGAGCGGCAAGCGAAGGCGTGCGATCAACCCGCCCCCTTGGCGCGCCAGCAGTTCAAGGCGGCCGCCGTGCAAGCGGGCAATACGCTCGACGATTGCCAGTCCGAGCCCGGTGCCACTGGCATCAGTGCGGGCATTTTCGAGGCGCGTGAAGGGTCGCTTCAGACGTTCCATTTCACTTTCCGCGATGCCGGGGCCGCGGTCGAGAACGTCGATCAGGATGTCGCCATTCTCGATACGTGTTTCGACAGCGATTTGATCGCCAGCATACTTGCGGGCATTTTCGAGCAAATTGGTTAGCGCCCTGGCCAAAGCCTGGCGGTAGATCAGCGCCCGGGGCACCTCGCCCAGGCTGATTCTCGGGTTGCTCGATGTGCTTCCCCGGGCACTGGCGACCTGGGTGATCAGGGCATTGACGTCGGCCGGTTCAGCCAGTTCGCCACGCTCGTCGCGCGCGTAGTCGAGGAACTGGGCAATGATGGCGTCCATTTGCTCAATATCTTCGATTGCTCCGTTGCGTGCAGACTCGCCGCTGATCGACATTTCCGCTTCCAGACGCAGGCGCGAGAGGGGTGTTCGCAAATCGTGCGAGATTCCGGCGAGTACCTCGGCGCGCTCGGCGTCGATGCGCTTGAGGTCTTTGGACATGCGGTTGAAGGCTTCAGCAAGCTGCCGCAGTTCGATGGCGCCGCGTTCAGCCATAACGTCGGGGTGCCTGCCACGGCCGACTTCTGTCGCTACGGCCGCCAGCGTGCGCAGGGGCAGGGTGACACGCGAGACGATCAGCCACGCCA
Source organism: Propionivibrio sp. (assembly GCF_029255185.1). GTDB lineage: Bacteria > Pseudomonadota > Gammaproteobacteria > Burkholderiales > Rhodocyclaceae > Propionivibrio. Next base: position 71,357 of record NZ_JAPUVO010000131.1, on the reverse strand, counting down.
CCAGCAGCGCCAGTGCCAGCGAAGCGCTTCCCCAGCCCAACCAGTGCCAGGGAAAATCACTTTCGGCGTGTTCGCCAGGCAGCATCAGCCAGTAGTCATCCCCATCGCTGTCGCCAACAAAAAAACTGACCCAGATTCCCGTTTGCCCATTGACCGAGCCAGCGAAGCGGGTGTTCGACCCGAGTTGCGATTTGGCGGTGTTGTACATGACGCGAAAGAAGTAGGTATCCGGCAGGGCGGTAATGACGTCGCTGGCTTCGGCCGGGTAGAGATGGACGCCTTCGCTCTCCGCCAGGTCGCGCAGCAGGGTCAGTCGTTTAACTGGGTCGGCCGCCACCAGTGCCGCACTGGTGAGGTTGACGACGCTCACCGTGAGTTGCGCTAACTGGCGTGCACGCGGTTCGCGTTCGGCAAGTCCGAACAGGGTGAGCCAGGTGGCCACAGAAACAAAAATCAGCAGGCTGACCAGCAGAAAGGTCCTGACCAGCAGCGTCTGCGGAACAAATTTTCGAAGGAACGTCACAAGTCGCGCGTTAATGAGCGTTATTTGGTCTGGCCCTGTCCATCGGGGACAAAAACATAACCAAAGCCCCAGACAGTTTGTAGATAGCGCGGGGTCGCCGGGTCGGGTTCGACCAACTTGCGCAGACGGGAAACCTGCACGTCAATGGCACGGTCGAAGGGACCTTGCTCGCGGCCCCGCGCCAGCGTCATCAGGCGGTCACGAGAGAGTGGCTGGCGTGGATGTTCGAGCAGTACCTTGAGGACGGCAAATTCGCCAGTCGTCAGCGGCAGGATTTCATCGTTTCGTTTTAGCGTACGGGTGGCCAGATCGACTTCGACATCGCCGAATGAAATCAACTTGTCTTCGCCGGTAGGCGCGCCCGGAACGACGTTTCCCCGCCGCCGCAAAACGGCCTGAATGCGGGCCACAAGTTCGCGTGGGTTAAATGGCTTGGGTAGATAATCGTCAGCGCCCATTTCGAGACCGACAATGCGGTCAATCTCGTCGCCCTTGGCAGTGAGCATGATGATGGCCTGTTGCGGTTCGTTGGCGCGCAGGCGGCGGCAGATCGAAAGTCCATCCTCACCGGGCAGCATCAGGTCAAGGATGATCAGGTCAAAACTGTCGCGGGTCAGCGATTTGTCCATGAACTGTGCATTCTCGGCGGTCTTGACAAAGAAGCCCTGCTCGCTGAGATAGCGGTGCAGGAGATCGCGCAGTCTTTTGTCGTCGTCGACGACAAGAATTTTTCGCTCAGCCATGGGGCAATCGTAACCGGACTTGAATTGAATGGAGTTGCCGCAGGGGTTTCTTGCTTAAAGCCTGAAACGAGCGGTAGATTCCTTCAAAGCGCATGAGAGTGAGCGGAGCTGTTCTGCAGAAACAGCAACCCCACTGATGGCTGAATTATTCTCTTCTGCCATTTGAGCAATCCCTTCCACGCTCTTTGCAATTTCATTGCTCGCACAGCTTTGCTCGCGCAGCGAGGTGGAAATATCATCGACTGCCACCAGAACCTTGTCTGTACCGCCATGGATATGCGTCATGGACTCACCCGTGCTGCCTACCAGCCTCATCCCTTCATTTACGATGACTGTCCCGTGCGACATGCTCTCCACCGCTTGCATCGTGCCACTTTGAATGGACGCGATCATGGATGCAATATCTTGCGTTGACAGCTTTGTGCGCTCTGCGAGTTTTCTCACTTCATCGGCCACTACAGCAAAACCTCGACCTTGCTCACCGGCGCGTGCTGCCTCGATGGCTGCGTTGAGTGCCAGCAGGTTGGTCTGATCGGCAATGTCCTTGATAACATTAACGATATCTGCGATCTTGTGCGATTGCTCATCCAGCGTCTGCATAAAGACCGACGACTGATTGACGTTGTCGACGATTCTGCTCATTTCCACAATGGTCTCTTGGGCAAATTTAGCGCCGTCCTGTGCCATCTGTTTAGATTCAACAGCGCTGTTGTGAACGTCGGCCGCATTGTCCGATATGTGGCCGATACTGACGGTCATCTCTTCTACGGTGGCTGCGACACTGGCCGCAGCGTCGCTCTGACGGTCTGTAGCAGCCATCACCTGTTTAGACGAAACGGCAAGCTGTTGCGCAGAATTAACCAGTTGAGTCGTTGCATCAATCACCTTGTCAACCATGTCTCGAAGACTGGTTTGCATCGCCTTCATGGCGGCGAGCAGGCTGGATTGATCGTCAGACTGTAGTGCGACCGTTCCGGAAAGATCGCCTTGCGCAATTTTCCTTGCAATCTGGGCAGCATAGTCAGGTTCGCCACCAATCTGTTTCAGAATTTCCCGGATTAGCTTAAATGTAATAAACAAGGTCAAGGCAATGGCAAGCAGGGTTAGCCCAAGATAGATCATCATCATCAGGCGAGCTTCTGCCCGCCTCTCTTTCGCCATACCAAGCAGGTCAGTACCGAGTCTGTCTTCAACATCCTTGAGAAGATTGATCCTCTCGGTCGACTTGGCAAACCATACTTTGGCGTCTATGCCCAAGGAAGGGCTCAGCATATTTTCGGTTGCAGACTTCTTGATCTTTGATACCTCATCTACAGCCGAGCCGGTCATCTTGTCTTTAAAAAAAGCGGCCTGTTCCGGGCTGGCATAACGGTGAAAGAGTTCAAGCCAGATCTCCTGAAAAGATGAGATCGACAAAAATCGTATCAACATCTCTGGCGAAAATTTGTCTGATCCAAAGACATTGGCAAGCGTCGCCCGCTCAATTCCTGAAAATTCCTTACCCTGCAATAGGGCGCCATAGCTTGTAGCGATCCGCGATATTTTCGGATCGCTTGCTACAGAGGAGGTCTCTGCAATTACTGTCAATAGGCTGGCTATGGTATTGCTGTAATAAGCAATCGTCTCAGGCCCGCTAAGACCAAAGGCTGAGACAGCCTGACGTTTGGATGAGAGCTCGCCTAACTGCTTTTCGGCTTCGTTCAGATTGCTTTTAAGCTTTTCGCCAAAATCTGAGGCATTAAAACTGCTAAGCTGTTTTGCAAAGATCGATTGGGATTTGTCCACCTCGAGGCGCTGCGCAGTCAGTTCGCTGGAGAAATTGGAGCCCTTGCTGCCGATGAAACCGGCACTCATACCGCGTTCTTTTTGCAATTCGTGGATGAGAGCGCCAACAGTTGCAGAAACTCTGGCCAACTCCTCCAGTGCCGTCATTTCCTGCGCTTGCTGAGTTTTTTCCAGAGTGATTCGAATTGAGAAAAATAGCAGAAAGAACAGTGGAACGCAGGCCAGTATAAGCAGCTTGTTTTTCAATCGCATTGAATTTCCCCTGAAGAAAATCGCTCTTATCGGCTTGTGTAACGCTATATTCGAGCAACCCGTGTGATTCTAACGCCAAAACCACAACAGTTCTCAATTCAAAATCTGACTGCTCAGGACATTGAGATGATCGTAGCGTTTGATGGCGTTGCGTCGGATACGAAACTTGATTCGGTAGCCTTCGGGCCGCTTTTTGCCGATCGATTACGACCTCGCCGGTAAAGGCATGATGGGGTTTACGGCCGAGAAAGTGCATGCCGTCGGTGGCACCGAAACCGGTGATGGCGGCGTTGACGAGATCGTCGTGGATGGTAGGCGGCAGCGGATTGACCGACGCCACCTGGTGAATCAGGAAGGTGGGCCATTGCGTATGCTTGAATTTCTCGGTCAGTTTGGCGGTCGTTTCGAAATCAGACGTCCAGATAATTTTGTTGTCGCTGCGCTCATGCCACGTTGGACAAGCAGGGCAAATTTGTTCTAACCATCCATCGTCATTATTCCGGCGCAAGCGACCGTAGGAAGTGCAGAGCCCGGAATGACGGTAAATCAATAGGTTAGCGGTAGAACAAATTTACCCTGCGGTCAGGCAGGCCAAGACGTTTTATAATTCGCCTGAGTATTGAGCGGCGCGCAAGGATGCGGCTAGCATGAACGTGCTGACCGCCCAGGGTTTGCCATTAATGTCTGTATAGATAAAGGAATAAAAATGAGCTCAGTTGTTGATGTTGTCGCGCGCGAGATCCTTGATTCCCGAGGCAACCCCACCGTTGAATGTGATGTGTTGCTTGAATCTGGCGTCATGGGGCGTGCCGCCGTGCCTTCCGGCGCTTCAACGGGTTCGCGTGAAGCCATTGAACTGCGCGATGGGGATGCCTCTCGCTATCTCGGCAAGGGCGTCATGCAGGCGGTTGAGAACGTCAATACCGAGATCGCCGAAGCGATTATCGGCCTTGATGCGCAGGAGCAGGCGTTCATCGACCAGACCTTGATTCATCTCGACGGTACCGAGAACAAATCACGCCTTGGCGCCAACGCCATGCTGGCGGTGTCGATGGCTGTCGCCAAGGCCGCGGCTGAAGAATCCGGTCTTCCGCTTTATCGCTATTTTGGCGGTTCCGGACCGATGCAGATGCCGGTGCCGATGATGAACATCATCAACGGTGGTCAGCACGCCAACAACAGTCTTGATTTCCAGGAATTCATGATCCTTCCGGTCAGCCAGAATTCCTTCCGTGAAGCCTTGCGCTGTGGCGCGGAGGTTTTCCATGCGCTCAAGAAACTGCTCGACAAGAAAGGCTTCTCGACGGCCGTTGGCGACGAAGGCGGCTTTGCTCCAAATCTTTCCAGCCATGCCGATGGCTTGCAACTGGTGGTGCAGGCCATCGAAGCGGCCGGTTATTTTCCGGGCGAAGACGTGCTGATCGGGCTTGACTGTGCTGCTTCCGAGTTTTACAAGGATGGCAAATACCATCTGGCCGGCGAAGGTCTGCAACTGACCTCGGCACAACTCGTCGATTACCTGGCCAATCTTGCCGACAGCTTCCCGATCGTTTCAATCGAAGATGGTATGGCCGAGGGTGACTGGGATGGCTGGAAACTGCTGACCGACCGTCTGGGGGAAAAAATTCAGATCGTTGGTGATGACGTTTTCGTGACCAACACACGGATCCTGAAAGAAGGTATCAAGCAGGGGATTGCTAATTCCATTCTGATCAAGATCAACCAGATCGGAACGCTTTCGGAAACGTTTGCCGCCATTGAAATGGCCAAACGTGCCGGCTATACGGCCGTCATATCGCATCGCTCGGGCGAAACCGAAGACAGCACCATTGCCGATATTGCCGTTGGCATGAATGCCCTGCAGATCAAGACCGGTTCGCTGTCGCGCTCGGATCGCATTGCCAAATATAACCAGTTGCTGCGCATTGAAGAAGACCTCGGAGACACGGCCGGTTATCCAGGCCGCGAAGCGTTCTACAATCTGCGTTGATTGACTGATCGGCTCTCTTCCTAGCCATGCGCTGGCTCGCTGTCGCGCTGGTCGCCCTGCTTGTGTTATTGCAGTACCCACTATGGGTGGGTAAGGGGGGCTGGCTGCGGGTCTGGGAGGTCGATCGTCAGTTGCAGCAACAGCGGGAAGGTAATAAAAAACTCGAGCTGCGTAATGCCGGGCTGGATGCTGAAGTCCGTGATCTCAAGCAAGGCTACGACGCCATCGAGGAGCGCGCGCGTTTCGAACTTGGCATGGTCAAACAGGACGAAATTTTCGTCCTGATTCCGGAAAGATCGCCCCCGGACAAGCTTGCAGAGAAACCGGAGGCTGAAAAAAAATAAGGGCAGGCTTTACAGCGTCGGCCCATTCAAATGGCTTTTCTTTCTTGTAGTCATAATCAGGAAGCTTGGTTAGAATCCGACTGACCCAAGCGCATTGCTGCATATGAGTTGGGCCTTTAAGGAGGCAGAATGCTGAAAGCTGGACAGGCGGCACCGATGTTCGTCCTCCCCGATGCGGACATGGAGTCCATCGATATCGCCCAGTTTCACGGAAAGAACAATGTCGTTCTCTTTTTTTACCCAAGAGATGACACGCCGGGCTGTACGCTCGAAGCGACCGATTTTTCAGATCATGAGGACGAGTTTACGCGTCACGACTGCACCGTCATTGGCATCAGCCGGGACGAGTGCATCAAGCACGCAGAATTTCGTGACAAGCACGGTATTTCCGTTCGACTCCTGTCGGACTCGGAGGGAGTGGCGTGCAAGCAGTATGGGGTATGGCAGGCGAAAGAAGTGGACGGTGTCAAAAGACATGGCATCGTTCGTTCAACTTTCGTCATCGACAAACAGGGTGTTCTCCGTTTCGCGCTTTACGGAGTCAACGCCAAGGGCCACGCGCTGGAAGTGCTGCGCGTGGTGAAGGAACTCAATTCATGAACATGCAAGTTGTAAAGAACACCATCGTTACTCTTGACTACAGTGTCACCGATCCTGATGGGGAACTCGTTGATGCTGGCCAGGAGCCGCTCGTTTATCTGCACGGCGGTTACGATGATATTTTCCCGATGATCGAAGAAGCCGTGCATGAGAAGCGTGTTGGCGAGTCGGTCGTTGTCAAAATGCAGCCGGACGATGCGTTTGGCGAATACGATGCAGAACTGATTCAAGTTGAATCGCGCAAGGGATTCCCCAAGGAACTCGAGGTTGGCATGCAGTTTGAGGGGGTGCCCGATGGTGACGACGATGACGATATCCTGATCTATCGTGTCACCGAAATCGCTGGCGATAAAGTGGTGCTCGACGGAAATCATCCTTTGGCCGGCATGGCGCTGGTGTTTACCTGTACGGTGACCGCAGTGCGTCCGGCCAGTGCCGATGAGATTGAGCACGGGCACATGCACGATGGCGATTGCGACCACGACGACTGATTTTGGCTTGGACGCCAAAGGCCACAAGTTTTATCGGCCCAGTGCTTTAAGCTCGTAAAGGGCGTCGAGCGCCTGCCTGGGCGTCAGTTCGTCGGGTTTGATGGTGGCCAGTCGCGCCATGGCCGGGTTTGGCTCCGGGTTTAACTCCACATCGACCGGCTCTGCATAAGATGACAAAGGCGCAGCAAAGAGATCCGGTTGCAGCGGATTGATCGCCGCGCGTTGCTCGAATTCGCGTAACTGGCGTCGAGCGGCCCTGACCACTGACGATGGAATTCCGGCCAGGGCGGCGACCTGGATACCGTAACTCTGATTGGCCGGACCGTCTTCGACGGCGTGCAGGAAAACAATGCGCTCGCCGTGTTCGATGGCATCCAGATGCACATTAGCCAGATCGGCGTATTCATTGGCCAGCAGGGTGAGTTCAAAGTAGTGGGTGGCGAACAGGGTCAGGGCGCGATTCTTCTCGACCAGATGGCGGCAGATGGCAAAGGCCAGGGCCATGCCATCGAACGTTGAGGTGCCGCGTCCGACTTCGTCCATCAACACCAGGCTGTACTCGGTGGCATGGTGCAGGATGGCTGCCGATTCGGTCATTTCGACCATGAAGGTCGAACGCCCCGAAGCGAGATCGTCGGAAGCGCCGATGCGCGTGAAGATCTGGTCGAGCGGGCCAAGCACCACGCGCTGCGCCGGGACGAAGCTGCCGACGTGCGCGAGCAGGGCAATCAGCGCGGTCTGGCGCATATAGGTCGATTTGCCGCCCATGTTCGGGCCGGTAATGAGCAGCAGACGGCGACCATCGCCGAGTAAGGTGTCATTGGCGATGAACGATTCGCCCCCCGCCAGTTCGCCCTCGACGACCGGGTGGCGTCCACCTTCGATGCGCAGGCCGGGCTCCGGCGAAAACAGTGGACGACAGTAATTGCGGGTCAGCGCGACGTCGGCGAAGCTGGCCAGCAGATCGCTATGCGCCACTGCCCGGGCAATCCGTTGCAACTGCGGCAGATCGGCCTGCAAGGCCGTCAGGACGCCCTCGTAGAGCACCTTCTCGCGCGCTAGGGCACGATCCTGAGCGGACAGCGCCTTGTCCTCGAAGGCTTTCAACTCCGGCGTGATGTAGCGCTCGGCGTTCTTCAACGTCTGCCTCCGGCGGTAATCGTCCGGCACCCTGGCAGCGTTGGCGTTGGTGATCTCGATATAGAAGCCGTGGACCCGGTTGTACTCGACCTTGAGGTTGTTAATGCCGCTGCGTTCGCGTTCGCGCGCTTCGAGCTCGACCAGGAAGGCGCCGCAGTTGTCGTTGAGCGCCCGCAGCTCGTCAAGGTCGGCGTCAAAATCGTTGGCAATCACGCCGCCGTCGCGGATCAGCGCGGGGGGTTCGGGCAGGATGGAACGGGTCAGCAGGTCTAGTGCAGCGGACGGCGTGGCTAGTTCGGCCAGCAGTTCGGTCAGCAACAGTGCTGGCGTGTCGGCCATCGCGGCGCGCAGTTCGGCCAGCCGGTGCAGGCTCTCGCGCAGGCTCGACAGGTCGCGCGGGCGGGCGCTGAAAAGGGCAATGCGGCCGGCGATGCGTTCGATGTCGGCAAACCCACGCAGCGCCTGGCGCACCTCGCGCATGCGACGGCCGCCGTCGTCAAGCAGGGATTCAATCGCCGCATGGCGCGCCACCGGGATGGCCGGGTCGTGCAGCGGGTGGTGTAGGGCGTGGCGCAGAAAACGTGACCCCATCGCCGTAACGCAAGTGTCGAGCAGGCTGCACAGTGTCGGTGCCGGCTGGCCGCGCAGGGTTTCGGTCAGTTCGAGGTTGCGCCGTGTCGCCGTATCAAGGCCGAGGTATGCGCCGTCACGCTCGACGATCAGCGCCTGAACATGGGGCAGGGCGCTGGTCTGCGTCGCCTGGGCGTAGCGTAGCAGGGCGCCGGCCGCAGAGACGCCCAGGCGTAGTCCTTCGGCGCCAAAGCCGGAGAGCGAAGCGGTATGGAAATGTGCGCAGAGTTCGCGGGTCGCCGCTTCGCTGTCAAAATGCCAGTCCGGCGATCGGGTGAGCGCCGCCTCGGGCGTGAACGGCAGTTCCAGGCTTTCAGCGACGACGATTTCGGCCGGGCGGATGCGATCGAGCGTCGCCGCCAGTTTTACCGGCGGCACTTCGCAGACGCGAAACTCGCCGCTCGCCAGATTGAGCCAGGCCAAACCGGCAGTTTGCTTGCTGACGGCCACGGCCATCAGCAGGATGTCACGCTTTTCGTCGAGCAGCGCCGCATCGGTCAGCGTTCCCGGCGTCACGATGCGCGCCACGGCGCGTTCGACCGGCCCCTTGCTGGTTGCCGGGTCGCCAATTTGTTCGCAGATGACCACCGATTCGCCAAGCTTGACCAGGCGGGCAAGGTACTGCTCAACCGCGTGATAGGGAACGCCAGCCATCTTGATCGGCGTCCCGGCACTCTGGCCGCGCGAGGTCAGCGTGATGTCGAGCAGGCGGGAGGCTTTCTCGGCGTCGTCAAAAAACAATTCGTAGAAATCGCCCATCCGGTAAAACAGCAGGATGCCTGGATGCTGTGCCTTGATGCGTAAATATTGCTGCATCATTGGGGTGTGTTTTTCGAGATCAGCGTGCATGCGGTTACCCGAAAATGAAAGAGCGGCGCTTGCCGCGCCGCCAATGGATCAGGCTTCCAGGCCAGGCGTGCGGTGGCCGTCGATCACTTGCAGGATCTGCGAGAAAACCTTGGGCGTGCCGGCCACCAGGTTGCCGGTTTTGAGGTAGCTTTCACCTCCGGAGAGATCGCCGACCAGACCGCCAGCTTCGGTAATGAGCAGGCAACCAGCGGCGATATCCCAAGGTAATAGGCCGAATTCCCAGAAACCGTCGAGGCGACCGCTGGCGACGTAGGCCAGGTCGAGGGCGGCGGAGCCTAGACGGCGCATGCCTGAGGTGCGTTGCGTAAATTCCTTGAAAATGCTCATGTAGGCGTCCGAGTGCTCGAAAATCCGGAAGGGGAATCCAGTGCCAAGCAGTGCGTCGTCCAGCTTGAGGCACTTGGTGACGCGAATGCGGCGTTCGTTCAGATAGGCGCCGCCGCCCTTGCTGGCGGTAAACATTTCATTGCGCAGAACGTCATAGACGACCGCCTGATTGAGCTGCCCCTTATGAGCCAGGGCAATTGATACGGCATATTGCGGGAAGCCGTGAATGAAGTTGGTGGTGCCATCGAGCGGATCGATGATCCACTGGTACTCGCTGGCCGAGTCGGCGCCGACGGTTTGCCCCGACTCTTCTGCTAGAATTCCGTAATCCGGGTAAGCCTCGCGCAGCACGTCGATGATGGCGGTCTCGGCAGCACGGTCGACTTCGGTGACAAAATCGTTGTACTGCTTGGTCGTGATCTTGAGGTGCTCAATATCGTGCGAGGCGCGGTTGATGATCTGGCTGGCGCGGCGCGCTGCCTTGACCATGATATTCAATGCTGGATGCATGGGGTGTCTTTAAAAAATCAGACGGGTGGCCAGTGCCTCTGGTTCCGCCCGATTCGTTTGTGGAATCGCGCATTTTAATATGAACCGGGCTTCGCCGTCTCATTCTCCGCCCTTAGCTTTGCCAAGCGGGCTGGACAAAGTCCACATCGTTCTCTCTCATACCAGCCATCCGGGCAATATCGGTGCAGCGGCGCGGGCGATGAAAACGATGGGATTGTCGCGCCTGACGCTGGTCAATCCCAAATCTTTCCCCGCTGCCGAAGCCGTGACCCGGGCTGTTGGGGCCGATGATATTCTTGAACGCGCAACGGTTTGCGACAGTCTTGATGCAGCGCTGGCCGGGACGGTCTTCGCGGTCGCTGTTTCGGCGCGCCAGCGCAGTATTGGTCCTGCACCTCTCCAGGCGCGCCAGGCGGCGCCCGAGATTTTGGCTTTGACCGTCGGTGGCGAAGTCGCTTTGGTCTTTGGCAACGAGACTGCCGGCTTGTCCAATGCCGAGGTGCAGCGGTGTCAGCGAACTGTTTTCATTCCGGCCAATCCTCAATACACCTCACTGAACCTCGGTTCGGCCGTTCAATTGCTGTGCTATGAATTACGTCTGGCAGCGTTTGACGGCAGTCCGCCGGTGTTCACCAAGGCCACTCCCTTCGCCTCGCCACGGGCGACCAATGACGATATCGAACGTTACTATGCGCATCTTGAACGTGTCATGGTCGCCACCGGATTTCTCGATCCGCAACAGCCAAAACGCCTGATGCCCAAGCTGCGCCGGCTTTTTGGACGTGCCGAGTTGGAGCGCGACGAGCTCAATATCCTGCGCGGCATTCTCGACGCCATGGAAAAAAAGATCGGCAAATAAGGCATTGGCAGTTCAATGCCAAAATCCCGATTTAAATGTTGATTGAATCAGTCAAGTATTATAAAATAACCACTTGATAGTCATGGAGAATTAATTTCATGTTTAGCCGTCTGCGTGAAGACATCCGTTCGGTTTTTGACCGTGATCCCGCAGCCCGCACCTCGTGGGAGGTGCTGACCTGTTATCCGGGCGTGCACGCCGTGCTTATGCATCGTTTGTCGCACTGGTTGTGGGGCTGTCAGTTGCGCTGGCTGGGACGCTTTGTCTCGCATCTGGCGCGCTTTTTTACCGGCATCGAGATTCATCCTGGGGCGACCATCGGACGTCGTTTCTTTATCGACCATGGCATGGGGGTGGTGATCGGCGAAACGGCGATTATTGGTGATGACGTGACGATTTATCACGGCGTGACGCTCGGCGGTACGTCATGGACCAAGGGCCGGCGTCACCCAACGCTGGAGGATGGCGTGGTTATTGGCGCCGGGGCGCAGGTGCTGGGTCCGATTACCGTTGGCGCCCGTGCCAAGCTCGGATCCAACGCCGTGGTCGTCAAGGATGTCCCTGCGGGAACCACGGCGGTGGGCAATCCGGCGCGCATCATTGATACCGAGCAGGCTCAGAAGCGCGAGGAGAAAGCGGGGCAGATGGGTTTTTCAGCCTATGCCCTGGCGGGAAAACAGGACGATCCCCTGGCCAAGGCCATTCACGGCCTGCTTGACCATGCGGTCGAAACGGATCGTCGTATCGACGTTCTGCTCAAAAAACTTGAAGATAGTGGCGTTTGCCTTGAGGACGAATTGGCGACGGCCGACAAATTTGACCCCAAATACCTGAGTAAAATAGTTGACTAATAAATTGAACTTGTTGCATAGTTGACTGAACTAATCAGGTATTAACCCGGAGGCACTATGCGACTGACAACCAAAGGACGTTTTGCAGTAACTGCGATGATTGATTTGGCCCTGCGTAGCGGCGACGGTCCGGTGACCTTGGCGGGCATTAGCGAGCGACAGAAAATTTCGCTCTCGTACCTCGAACAGCTGTTCGGCAAGTTGCGCCGTCACAGCCTGGTGGACAGTGTGCGCGGCCCTGGTGGCGGCTATTGCCTGGCGCGCCCGGGCAGCAAAATTACCGTTTCCGACATTGTCCGTGCCGTTGATGAACAACTTGATGCGACCCAATGCGGCGGCAAGGAAAACTGCCGGGACGAGGAGCGCTGCATGACACACGAGTTGTGGGCGACGCTCAATTTCAAGATGTATGAGTATCTGACTTCGGTCAGCTTGTCCGATCTGGTCGACATACAGCTGAAGAAGCTGGGTAGTGACGTGTCGGTTCTCAAGGATGCGCGACGCATTGGTTCGAATCCACGCTTCAAGTCAGTGGCGGCGACTGCCTGAATATCATGTTTGCTCCGGTCTATTTTGATCATAACGCAACTACACCGCTGGAACCTCCAGTGTTGCAGGCGATGTTGCCGTGGCTTTCCGAGCAGTTCGGCAATGCCTCAAGCCGGCATGAATACGGGCGTGCGGCGCGGCGGGCGATCGATGAGGCGCGTTCTCAGGTGGCTTCGGCGGTTGGCGCTCACCCCACGGAAATCGTTTTTACCAGTGGCGGATCGGAAGCCAACAATCTGTTCATCAAGGGCGCGGCGGCTTGCCTGAAGCCCGGTCTGCTGGCGGTGAGTGCAGTTGAGCATCCCTGTGTGATCAAACCGGCCGAACAACTGGTCAGGCGCGGTTGGCGGCTGCACAAATTGGCGCTCGATGCCGACGGACGAATTGACGAACAGGGTTTTCAGGTGGTTCTGGCGCAACAGCCGAAGTTGGTTTCGGTCATGCTGGCCAACAACGAAACCGGTGTGTTGCAGGATGTCGCCGCGCTTGCCGCGCAGGCCAAAGCGGCGGGTGCGTGGTTCCATACCGATGCGGTGCAAGCGGTGGGCAAGATCGCCGTCGATTTTCGTCGCCTGAATGCTGCCGGCGTCCATGCGCTGACCCTCTCGGCGCACAAGATCGGCGGGCCAAAAGGTGCGGCAGCGCTGGTGCTCGACAAGCGCGTCGAGCTTGAGCCGCTGATTGCCGGTGGCGGCCACGAACGCGGCTTGCGTTCCGGGACAGAGAATGTCGCGGCGCTTGTCGGCTTTGGTATGGCCTGTGAATTGGCCGAGCGGCGGCTGGCGGCGGCTCCCGTGCTGATTCGCTTGCGTGCTCAACTGGAAAGCGGTTTGCGTGATATGGGCGCGACACTATTTGGTACAGGTGCCGAACGTTTGCCGAATACGGTTTGTTTTGCCCTGCCCGGCGTGGATGGCGAAACGCTGGTCGCTCAGCTTGACCGCGCCGGTTTTGCCCTGGCCAGTGGTGCCGCTTGCTCAAGCGCCAATCCGGAACCGTCGCATGTATTGCGCGCCATGGGCGTGGCTCCTGAATTGGCGCGTGGCGCGGTGCGCATCAGCCTGGGCCATGCCAATACGGCAGCCCAGGTAAACGACTTTTTTTCTGCCTTGCGAAACACGGCAGCCAAGCTGCAGCGATTAACCGCAGTAGCGATTTAACAGGAGCAATGAAAAATGCTAAAACTGCCGATCTATCTGGATTATTCGGCAACCACCCCGGTTGATCCTCGCGTGGCGGAGAAAATGATTCCTTATCTTGTCGAGAAATTCGGCAACCCGGCCTCGCGTTCGCATGCCTTTGGCTGGGAAGCAGAAGCAGCGGTCGAAGAGGCGCGCGATGAGGTCGCCAAACTGGTCGGTGCCGACCCCAAGGAAATTGTCTGGACATCGGGCGCTACCGAGTCGAATAACCTGGCCATTAAAGGGGCGGCGCACTTTTACTCGGGCAAGGGCAAGCATGTGATCACGGTCAAGACCGAACACAAGGCCGTGCTTGATACCTGTCGCGAACTTGAGCGCGAAGGCTTTGAAGTGACTTACCTTGATGTCATGGAAAATGGGCTGCTCGATCTTGACGTATTCAAGGCGGCGCTGCGCCCGGACACCATTCTCGTTTCGCTCATGTTCGTCAATAACGAAATCGGCGTCATTCAGCCGATTGCTGAAGTTGGTGAGATTTGCCGCGAAAAAGGAATTATTTTTCATGTTGATGCGGCGCAGGCCACGGGCAAAGTTGAGATCGACCTGACCAGGCTCAAGGTCGATTTGATGAGCTTCTCTGCACACAAGACCTACGGTCCGAAAGGTGTCGGCGCGCTCTATGTCCGGCGCAAGCCGCGCGTTCGTCTGGAAGCCCAGATGCACGGTGGTGGGCACGAACGCGGTTTCCGTTCGGGTACCCTGGCGACGCACCAGATCGTTGGCATGGGCGAAGCTTTCCGTCTCGCGCGTGAGGAAATGGGCGTGGAAAATGTGCGCATCCGTGCGCTGCGTGACCGACTGCTCAAGGGGCTGTCCGACATTGATCAGGTTTTCATCAACGGCGACCTGGAGCAACGCGTTGCGCACAACCTGAACATCAGCTTTGCCTATATCGAAGGCGAATCGATGTTGATGGCGATCAAGGATCTCGCCGTGTCCTCTGGATCGGCATGCACCTCCGCTTCGCTCGAACCGTCCTACGTGCTGCGCGCACTAGGGCGGGAGGATGAACTGGCGCACAGCTCGATCCGCTTCACCCTCGGCCGTTTCAATAGCGAGGCAGAAATCGACTACGCCATCAAGTTATTGCATGAAAAAATCGGCAAGCTGCGCGAACTTTCTCCGCTCTGGGAAATGGTGCAGGACGGTGTTGATCTGAGCACGGTTCAGTGGGCTGCCCACTGATAACGAATTACTGGAGAAATAATCATGGCCTATAGCGTAAAAGTTTTGGATCACTACGAAAACCCCCGTAACGTGGGTTCCTTTGGCAAGGAAGAAGCTGGCGTGGCGACCGGCATGGTTGGCGCGCCGGCTTGCGGTGACGTGATGAAACTGCAAATCAAGGTCGGCAAGGACGGTATCATCGAAGACGCCAAATTCAAGACCTATGGTTGCGGTTCGGCGATTGCATCGTCTTCGCTGGTGACCGAGTGGGTCAAAGGCAAGACCATCGATCAGGCACTGAATATCAAGAATACCCAGATTGCCGAGGAACTGGCCTTGCCACCGGTCAAGATTCACTGTTCAATCCTCGCTGAGGATGCAATCAAGGCCGCAGTTGCTGACTACAAGAAGAAGCACAGCGAAGCCGTCTGAACGACTAGAAAAGGAGAATTTGTAATGGCAGTTACGCTTTCCGAAAAAGCGGCAAAACATGTGGCCAGCTATATGGTCAAGCGCGGCAAAGGTATTGGTCTGCGCCTCGGCGTGCGCACCAGTGGTTGCTCGGGTGTGGCGTACAAGCTCGAATTTGCCGATGTTGCCGAACCCGATGACATTGCCTTTGAATCTCACGGCGTCAAAGTGCTGGTTGATGCCAAGAGTTTGCCCTACCTTGATGGCACTGAACTCGACTACACCCGGGAGGGTTTGAGCGAGGGGTTCAAGTTCAACAATCCAAACGTGAAAGACGCTTGCGGCTGCGGCGAAAGCTTTAATGTTTGACGTGGTACGCAAAACTTGCCGTAAACGTACCACCCACGTTGGCTGCTCCCGCTCATAAGCGCGTGCAGCACAAGCGCCAGGACATGCATGGATTTCAACGACGATCACTATGCGCTGTTCGGACTGCCGCGCATTTTTCGGCTCGACACCTCGGCGCTCGACAGGCGCTATCGCGAGATTGCCGCTCAGGTCCATCCTGACCGATTCGCACAGGCCGGGGACGCCGAGCGTCGACTTTCTTTGCAGTGGGCGACGCGGGTCAATGAAGCGTATCAGACCTTGAAAAAACCCTTGTCACGGGCACAGTACCTCCTGCTCCTTGCCGGTCATGACGTGGGCGCCGAGAACAACACCGCCATGACGCCCGAGTTTTTGATGGAGCAGATGGAGTGGCGTGAAGCGGTTGCCGAAGCGCGTCTGGCCCGTGAGCAGGGCGAACTGGAGCAGTTGCATCATCGAGTCAAGCAGTGTATGAGCAGCCGCTATGAGCAACTTGCCGGCTTGCTTGATGATCAACATGACGACCTGCTGGCAACTGACCGTGTTCGACGCTTGATGTTTCTCGAAAAGCTGCTGTTTGATATCGACGACGCGATTGCCGCGCTTGAGGCGTGAGCCAAACGATAAACCAGGATCCAGGACTTTAATGGCACTTTTGCAGATTGCAGAACCCGGAGAATCGCTTGCACCGCACCAGCACAAGCTGGCGGTCGGCATCGATCTGGGCACCACGAATTCTCTCGTCGCCACGGTTCGTAGTGGCCTCTCGGTGGTTATCAGCGATGAATTGGGTCGCCCGCTGTTGCCCTCGGTGGCGCACTATCACGCCGACGGCAGGGTCGACGTGGGCTATGAGGCGCAGTCCAAGCAAGCTCTTGATCCGCGCAATGTGATTGCTTCGGTCAAGCGGTTCATGGGCCGCGGCATCAGGGACATCGCCCACCGCGAATCCTTGCCTTACGATTTTGAGGATGCCCCGGGCATGGTTCGCCTGCGTACGATCGCTGGCGTCAAAAGCCCGGTCGAGGTTTCGGCCGACATTCTCCGGACGCTGCGCTTGCGCGCCGAAGCGGCGCTTGGCGGGCAACTGGTCGGTGCCGTGATTACTGTTCCGGCCTACTTTGACGATGCTCAGCGGCAGGCGACCAAGGATGCGGCCAAACTGGCCGGGCTTTCCGTTCTGCGTTTGCTCAACGAGCCAACGGCGGCGGCCATTGCCTACGGCCTGGAAAACGCTTCCGAAGGTGTTTATGCCGTCTATGACCTGGGCGGCGGTACCTTTGATATCTCGATCCTCAATTTATCCAAGGGCGTTTTCGAGGTGCTGTCTACCGGTGGCGACTCGGCGCTCGGCGGCGACGATTTTGATCAGCGCATCTTTTGCTGGATTCTGGAGGCTGCCAAGCTCAAGCCCCTGTCCATCGAGGATGCTCGTCTGCTCTTGACGCGCGCGCGCGAAGCCAAGGAGTATCTGACGTCGCACGGGGTTGCACCGATCGCGGCGCGCCTCAACAGCGGCGAGGTGCTTGATCTCAAATTAACCACCGAAATCTTTACCGAGATTTCGCAAACCCTGGTCGCCAAGACGATTTCCCCGGTCAAGAAAGCACTGCGCGATGCCGGACTGTCGGTTGCTGACGTCAAGGGGGTCGTGATGGTTGGCGGCGCTACACGCATGCCACAGGTACAACACGCGGTTGGCGAATTTTTCAGGCAGGAACCGCTAAATAATCTTGATCCGGACAAGGTGGTTGCCCTCGGTGCTGCAACGCAGGCTAATCTCCTGGCTGGCAATCGTGCTGCTGGAGATGACTGGTTGTTGCTCGACGTTATCCCGCTTTCGCTCGGGCTGGAAACCATGGGTGGCCTGGTTGAAAAAATCATTCCGCGCAACTCAACGATCCCGGTGGCACGTGCACAGGAGTTCACAACCTTTCGTGATGGCCAGACGGCGCTGGCGGTACATGTTGTACAAGGCGAACGCGAACTGGTGAGCGACTGCCGTTCGCTGGCACGCTTTGAGTTGCGTGGCATCCCGCCAATGGTGGCTGGTGCGGCACGCATTCGCGTCACCTTTCAGGTCGATGCCGACGGTTTATTGGCCGTTGCAGCGCGTGAGTTGACCTCGGGCGTTGAAGCGAGCATCGTTGTCAAGCCTTCGTACGGCCTTTCTGACGAAGAGATCGCCAATATGCTTACGGAGTCCATGGTCCATACCCGGGACGATGCGCAAAGGCGTGCGTTGAAGGAAGCGCAGGTCGAGTCGCAACGCTTGATTGAGGCCGTTCAGTCGGCGCTCAAGAGCGACGGAGATCTTCTTTCCGCAGAACAAATGGCGGGGATTGAGGCGGGCATCGCAAAATTGCAGACCACGGCACTGGGCGATAATCGGCGGCATATAACGTTGGCCATGGACGATCTGGAAGCCCAGACCAAGGACTTTGCCGCCCGCCGCATGAATAAATCAATCCACCGCGCTTTTACCGGCATGAGCATTGATGAGCTTGAAAGCAGAACGGATTCATCGAAGAGTCTGGGAGAACCTGCATGACACAAATCATCGTTCTGCCGCATATCGAACTTTGCCCGGAAGGCGCGGTGGTCGATGCCAGGTCAGGTGAATCCATCTGCCAGAATCTGCTCGAAAACGGCATTGCCATTGAACATGCCTGCGAAATGTCTTGCGCCTGTACCACCTGTCACGTCATCGTTCGCGAAGGATTTTCCGCCCTTGAACCTTCCGAGGAGCTTGAAGACGATCTGCTCGACAAGGCGTGGGGGCTGGAACCGAATTCCCGTCTGTCGTGTCAGACCATTGTCAATGAAACACCCTTGGTGATCGAGATTCCGCGTTACTCGATCAACATGACCAAGGAAGGCAAAAGATAGAAAATCAGCGATAGGATATGACACCATGAAATGGACCGATATCAACGATCTCGCCATCGAGCTTGCTGAAGCGCATCCCGGAGTCGACCCGCTGAAAATCAATTTTGTCGATTTGATGAACTGGGTTATTGTGCTGCCCGGTTTTAGCGACGAGGCCAAGCACTGCGGCGAGAAAATTCTGGAGGCAATCCAGCAAGCCTGGATTGACGAAGTCGCATGAAGCCCGATGAATTCGGTGGCGTTCAGCGCAACGTGCTGGGCGGTCCCCTTGGCCGTTGCAGCGACAAACCCCTGACCGGGTTTTTTCGCGACGGCTGCTGCACGACGAGCGACGAAGATGTCGGCAGTCACACCGTCTGCGTCATACTGACTGCGGCTTTCCTGGAATTCTCCAAAGCGCGCGGCAACGATTTGTCAACGCCCCGTCCTGAGTTCGATTTTCCCGGGCTCAATTCTGGCGACCGTTGGTGCCTTTGCGCAGCGCGCTGGCAGGAGGCCCTGCTTTCCGGCAAGGCCCCGCACGTCGTGCTCAATGCAAGCAATGAACGCTCGCTGGAGATTATCGGGCTTGACGATCTGAAGCGTCATGCCATTGACTTGAACTGAAGCCGTCTAGGCAAGCTTTTCGCTTCCCGACTGTAGCGCCTGGATCAACAAATTGCGCCATTCCAGCATGCTGCCTTCGGCCAGCTCCTGCGGGGCGCTGGAGCGCAACTCGGAATAATCAGCGTAAATCATTCCCAGCAACTTTTCCTCGCTGAGCAGGGGTAGCATCACAAAAGACCGGGCTCCGATAACTTCGTGATACCACTCCGGGATAAGTTTGACGTAGGAAGGTTGGCAGATGTCGGCGATGAACATATCGGTTTTGCGCGCCATGATGGCGCGGAACAGATCAGGTTTCGGCCCATAACAGCGAAATTTGGCGGTAACCTGGCTGACGTTTTTTCCAACACCAGCAATCGCAATCAGGCCGGATGAACTGTCCGGCAGGCAGATCAGGGTGTGGTCGAAATTGTATTTGTCATGAATGAGGCGCAGCACCTGCTGAATGACTTCGACCGGGGTTCGTCCGCCGATGCTGTTGCTGTCCTTGGTCAGTCGATCACCAGAAGCGAGCATGTCCAGCACGCGCTCGGAGGCTTTGCGTAACAGAGTACGCGCCTGCTCAACATTGCCAGGGAAGGCTATTTCGGCGAGCAGCGTATCGGTTTCGAGCAGGCATTTGTCGATCAGTTCGCGGATCTCGACGTCCTTGAGGTGCAGGGCGCCGCGGAAAAATTCGATTTCGCGGGCGATCTCGATTTTCTCCCGGTTTTCCGGTAGGCGGAACAGCGCGTCAGTGACGCGGCGACAAAACGAGGAGCACAACTGGTGCCACACCTGCGCGTTGGCGGCAACACGCGGCGGAGCCTTGCCGATATCAGGCGCCAGGCTGTTTTGCAGAACATCCGGCAGGCACCAATGGTGGGCGATGGCCGCGCCAATTTTCTCGAAACTCATGCCCAGGACGTGCAGGATGGCTTCATCTTCGGTGATATTTTTTTCGGCCTGAAGGGCACGGCTGCGCTCGATGTCCGCATACAGATAATACGTCGCCATCATACGGCCAAGATTTTGCATGAGGCCGCACACCTGGGCTTCCTGAGCGCTGAAGCGCGGCGCGTTGAGCCGGGTAATCTCGCAAGCCAGAGTGCCGCAGAAATAGGCGGCGACAATCTCGGAGTGCAATTGGTTGGACTGGGGTTTGTGTGACAGGGAACCGAGCAGCGCCAAGGATAGGGCGACGGACTTAACGGTATTTAGCCCAAGGACCATCAAAGCCTGATCGATGGTGGACACATTGCGCCCGCCGCGCGCGTTGCGGCTTGAATTGGATATGCGCAACAGCTTTGAGGTGAGCGCAGCATCACGCAGGATGGTGGCGGTGATTTTGCGCGTGCCGCCGTCAAGATCATCGCCAAGACTGCTGATGGTCTGAACCGAAGCACCAAGTCCAGCGAAACCAGGACTGCTATCCATGATCTTCAATAGTCTTGCGATGGTGGATTGGTGTTCGCCGTCCATTTGCCAAACCTCTTTTTATCCGTGTTGAACTGAGTGAATTTGTCGCTGCCGCGATTATAAGCCGAAGGCTGATGTGCGGGCTCGACTTATGCTTAGTCGAGGTGCTGGCGCCGTTGCTCCCTGACCATCTGTTCGAAGGCTTCTGCCGCAATGGCTGGGCTGAATAGAAAGCCTTGCAGTTGGTCGCATCCCAGGTTGCGCATGAAAGTCATTTGCTGCATGGTTTCAACGCCCTCGGCGACGATCTCCTGGCGCAGTTGCTTACCCATGGTGACGATGGCCTGGGCGATGGCGCAATCGTTTTCGTCGTCCGGGACGCCGATCACGAAGGCGCGGTCAATCTTCAGCGTGGTAATCGGAAATTTCTTTAGATAAGCGAGGCTGGAATAACCGGTGCCAAAGTCGTCCAGTGAGAGACTAAAGCCCATGGCTACCAGTTCGTTCATGATCGGAATGACTTTGTCCTGGCCAAGGACAAGCAGGCTTTCGGTGATTTCCAGTTGCAGCAATCCGCAAGGGACGCCATGCCGTTCGGTTGCTGCCTGCAGACGCCCGGGAAGCTGGTGATTGAACTGTCGTGCCGAGAGGTTTATGGCGACCGGGATTATTTCGAGTCCCTTGTCCAGCCAGCTTCGGATCTGACGGCAAGCCTCTTCGAGTATCCAGTTACCAAGTTCGAAGATAAGGCCGGTTTCTTCTGCCAATGGAATGAATTTTCCTGGCGGGATCATGCCGTGTTCGGGGTGAGACCAGCGGATCAGTGCTTCGGCGCCAACGATATGCCCACTACGCAGGCTGACCTTGGGCTGGTAATGCAATAACAGTTCCTGACCGCTCAGTGCCTGACGCAGTTCGCCTTCAAGCTGCCATTGCTCCTTGGCCAACTGGTTCATTTCCGGGCTGTAGAAAAGGTAACTGGACTCGCTGTTACCCGCTACACGTTTCATTGCGATATCGGCAAAACGCAGTAGCACAGTAGTATCAAGGCCGTCTTCAGGGAAGATCGCGATGCCAATGCTGGCGCTGATGTGCAGGGCCTGCGCTTCGATCACAAAAGGCTTTTCGAGTGAGGCGAGCAATTTTTCTGCAACCAGACCGCTGTGCTCGCGTTTATGTACGCTAAGCAAGGCTACGACAAATTCGTCGCTGCCGATTCTGGCCAAAACGTCTTCGTCGCGCAGTGCTCGCCGGAAACGCTGGCCGACCTGATGCAGCAATGCATTGCCAACTTCATGGCCGAGTGTTTCATTGACCGAAGTGAAACGGTTAAGGTCGATAACCAGCAGGCTCGCATGATCGTTGTTGCGGCGTGCGCTGGTTAGCGCCTGTTCGACCAGTTGCTGGAACAACGTACGATTGGGCAGGCCAGTCAGGCTGTCGTAGTTAACGATCTGTTGCATGCGATCTTCGGCGGCACGCAACATACTGATATCGGAGAAGATGGAAAAGGCGTGGGTGATTTCGTCATTGCTGTCACGAACGACGCCAATCGTGACGGATTGAGGAAATAACTCGCCATTTTTTCGCCTGCCGATGATTTCACCATGCCAGGCGCCCGCGCCGTGCATGGCGCCGCGTACCTCCGACCTGAAGTCGGCGCTATGAACGCCGGAGCGGAGCAAATCAGGTGTTTCGCCGATTGCTTCCGCGGCCGAATAGCCGGTAATGCGGGTGAATGCCGAATTGACCGAGACAATACGCTCGTTGGTATCAATGATCAGGATGCCTTCGTCGCTATCTTCGATGATTCGCGTGTGCAGGCGCTGCTTTTCTTCGTCTGAGAGTCGATCGGCAATCTCCCAAAGATAGGCCACCATTCCGATCGGTTCTTTATCGTCGTCAAGAATGTGTGTCAGGGAAAGATTGGCGCGAAACGACTCGCCGGATTTCTTGCGCCGCCGGACTTCAATCAAGGGGCTGCCGTGATCGAGAAACATTTCCTGAATTTCGCAATCATGGTTACCCGGAACGTCATCGTAAAGAAACAGGATGTGCTGGCCAATCGCCTCCTCGGGCGTATAACCAAAGAGAATTTGGGCACCCCTGTTCCATCCGGTCAGGTAGCCGGCCATGTCCATCGTGATGACCGGTTCGCTCATCCAGTCAGCGCTGTCGGCTGCTGCAAGCTGAGCTGTTGGAGGCAATCCGGAGTTGTCATTCTGGAGCGATAGCAGTTCCTGCTGCAAATCACTCAGTGGTCGCCTAAGCTCCTCGCCGCCCAGGGCGCGCGCCCGGGCACAAAGCTCAAGGCAGCGATCAATGCGTGTAGACATCAGCAGCACCGTCGTGAACGACGTCCAACATCCATCGGTAGGCCTCAAGGCTTATCAGGTTGAAGTCAGCGTTGGACAAGCTCAGCTCGCCAAGCAGGCGGGTCAGCATGGCGTCGTCAGTCTCTTCTGCGCTTTCAACAGCGTGCAGCAGTCGTCCCAGTTCGCCTTCATGGTGCAGGACGGCACTGCTCAACGATTCGTTGAGTCTGAGCGGACTTAGAATTTCAGCCAACGGCATGCCGAACAGGATTCCCAGCAGCGAGAACATGCCGGCCAGGAATGCCCTTTCCTGGCCGGAGCGATCAAACCCGCAGGTCTTGGCCATTAATTCCATGCTGCGGGCGCGAACCGCCACACGCGCCAGCAACATGGCGGAACGATGGTCGTCACGACTTGCCGCGAACAGCATCAAGTTCAGCCAGCGTTTGAGTTGCTGGCGTCCAAGGATGAGGATTGCTTGCGAGAAGCTGGAAATGTGCCGGCCTGCACCGACTCCCAGGGAATTGACCAAGCGCAGAAGATGGTAGGCAAGTACCGGATCTTGTCGAAAAAAAGCCTCGATCTCATAGGTGTCGGCATCCGCCGCCACCCGTTGCAGTAGTTTGAGCGCCAGAGCCCGCGAGGCCGCCTGACGTACCGATGGTTTGGCCGGCGCGGCCAGATACCAGTTGCCGGCTAGCCACCGTCCCCCGGGCGGGGGCACGGGTTTTGTCTGTTCTGCGGAGTGATGGATCATTTCGCTTGCCAATAACTGGCACCCAGCCGACTGTAGCGCCTGCATGAACTCCGTGGGCAATTGGCCGGCAAGATCGGCATCGATCAGACAGGGGAAGTCTGCCGAGAAAATGCAGAAGCGCTCATCTTCAACCAGGGGGAGGAGGGTGTGCAGATCACCCTGACCAAAATGCAGTTTGACCGCCGCCGGCATCAGCTTTTGATCAGCCAGAAGGTCAAGAAAAAAAAGGGGCGTCAAGCTCATGACGGCTTTCTCAGGAAGTGGGGAAGCTTGGGCATTCTACCTGTAGTGAGTAGCATTATTGCATCAAATGCACGCTCACCATGCTCTCAATGTTTTAGAATTGAAGCAGCATACTGCGGCGTGCCTGACCTGCATGAAAGAGGGCGTGCCATGCCCGATAATCCAGCGGCGAAACTCACCGCACAGCCGAGTGTTACGTATGCCTCACAGAGTGCTAAAAGTTCCTGAGCGTGGAATGCTAGATGCCTACGAGTCCGTTTTGTCGGAACGTGGCTTTTCAGCGGATGCGGCGCAGCGTGCTGCTGCTGATCGGTTGCAACTGCTCTACTACCAGTTGCTGTCCTTCAAAGTCGGTCGTCGCAGCGCCTTGCGCCGGATCTTTTCTGCGCCGGATGTGCCGCGTGGCGTCTATTTCTGGGGCGGTGTCGGGCGTGGTAAAAGTTTCCTGATGGATTGCTTCTACGATGCGGTGCCCTATGTGCGCAAACGGCGCATTCATTTTCACGCCTTCATGCAGAATGTTCACAGCCAATTGAATGTTTTCAAGGGCGAGAGTGACCCGCTGGCAAAAGTCGCCGAGCGGATTGCCGAAGAGTGTCGACTGCTTTGCTTCGACGAATTCCATGTCTCCGATATTGCCGACGCGATGATTCTTCGTCGTCTGCTCGAAGCACTATTCGCCCGTGGCGTGGTCTTTGTGATGACTTCAAATTATCCGCCGGACGCGCTCTATCCGAATGGATTGCAACGTGACAATTTTCTGCCGGCCATTGCCTTGCTCAAGTTGAAGCTCGATGTGCTGGAGGTCGACTCCGGCGTTGATTACCGGCTGCGCACCCTTGAACAACTGGAGATATTCCATTTTCCAGTCGATGCCAAAGCCGAAGCGAGAATGGCCGATTACTTCACTGCCATGGCTGGCGGCGAAGGCGTCCCGGGCAGCAGCATCGAGGTTCTTGGGCGCGTCATTCCGACCCTGCGTCAAGGCAATGGCGTGATCTGGTTCGACTTCAAGTCACTCTGTGGCGGTCCACGCTCGCAAAATGACTACCTCGAACTGGCGCGCGCCTACCATACCGTTCTGCTCTCCGGCATTCCGAAGATGTTGGCCAGCATGTCCTCCGAGGCGCGACGTTTTACCTGGCTGGTCGATGTGCTTTATGACCACAGGGTCAAACTGATTGTCACTTCGGATTGTGCGCCCGAGCTGCTCTATACCGAAGGGACGCAGGCCAGTGAATTTGTCCGTACCGTCAGCCGCCTGACCGAGATGCGTTCCCGTGAGTACCTGGGATTGCCGCATCTATCCTGAGACGCGTCCAAGGCACTTATTTTTCGAATCCGTGATTGATTCGCCATTGCTTGACCAGCGCGTAGATGGCCGGAATTACGGCCAGGGTGAGCACCGTTGATGAGATCATGCCGCCGACCATCGGCGCCGCGATGCGGCTCATCACTTCGGAACCCGTCCCTGTTCCCCACAGGATCGGCAGCAGGCCGGCCATTATCGCAACGACGGTCATCATCTTCGGTCGCACGCGCTCGACGGCGCCTTCCATCACGGCTTCGTAAAGGTCGCTGACGTTTGGCGTGTGTCCAGATTCGTGACACTTGACCTTGACCGCTTCCCAGGCGTGATCGAGGTAGATCAGCATGATCACGCCGGTTTCTGCAGCCACCCCGGCCAGTGCAATGAAGCCTACCGCCACGGCCACCGAGAGGTTGTAGTCGAGCAGCCACATCAGCCAGACACCACCGACCAGGGCAAAAGGCACCGAGAGCATGACAATGAGTGTCTCGGTGACGCGTCTGAAATTCAGATACAGGAGCAGGAAAATGGACAGCAGCGTGAGCGGGATGACAATCTTCATTTTCTCGATCGCCCGTTCCATGTACTCAAACTGGCCGCTCCAGGTGACATAGTAGCCGGGCGGGAAGCTGATCTGTTCGGCCACCGCTTTTTTTGCGTCAACAACGTAGCCGCCGATGTCGCGCTCGCGGATGTCGACGTAGATGTAGGCGGAGAGCAATGCATTTTCGGTGCGGATGGCTGGAGCGCCCTTGGCGATTTCAACCCGGGCCACCTGTCCCAGTGGAATCATGGCCCCATCCATGGTCGGTATGAGCACCTCGCGCGCGATTTGCTGCGGGTCGGAACGCAATTCACGCGGATAGCGCACGGTGACGCCGAAGCGTTCGCGTCCTTCGACCGTGGTGGTCACCATCTCGCCGCCAAGGGCGGTAGAAATCACATCCTGCAATTCGCCGACAGCCAGCCCATAACGGGCAAGCTGCTCGCGGTCCGGTTCGATGTTGAGGTAGAAACCGCCGGTGATGCGTTCGGCAAACGCACTGCTCGTTCCCGGCACCGTCTTTACCACCGCCTCGATTTGCCTGGCCAGCTTCTCCATTGCGTTAAGATCCTTGCCGAAGACCTTGATGCCAATCGGCGTTCGGATGCCGGTCGACAGCATGTCAATGCGGGCTTTGATCGGCATGGTCCAGGCGTTCGAAATGCCGGGAAATTGCAGCGCCGTGTCAAGTTCGGCGATCAGTTTGTCGATCGTCATTCCGGCCCGCCATTCCGCTTCTGGCTTGAGGTTGATGATCGTCTCGAACATTTCGCTCGGTGCCGGGTCAGTCGCGGTGTTGGCGCGTCCGGCCTTGCCGTAGACCGATGCGACTTCGGGAAAACTCTTGATGATCTTGTTCTGTGTTTGCAGGATTTGCGCGGCCTTGGTAATCGACATGCCAGGCAATGATGAAGGCATATAAAACAGCGTTCCCTCGTTCAAGGTTGGCATGAATTCCGAGCCCAGTTGCGACGCCGGATAGAGCGAGAGGAGGAGGGTGAGCAGGGCGATGACGATGGTTGATTTCTTCCAGCGCATAACGCCAGTGATGATCGGCCGATAGACCCAGATGAGGAGGCGATTCACTGGGTTCCTGGCTTCCGGCATGATCCTGCCGCGGATGAAGAGCAGCATCAACACCGGTACCAGTGTCACCGAGAGCATGGCGGCGCCGGCCATGGCGAAGGTCTTGGTGTAGGCGAGCGGCGAGAACAGGCGGCCTTCCTGGCCTTCCAGACTAAATACCGGCAAGAAGGAAACGGTGATGATCAGTAGCGAGAAGAAGAGGGCCGGGCCGACTTCCTTGCACGCGGCGAGCATGGCCGCAGCGCGCTCACTGTTCGAATGACCCTCAGGCAGGCGTTCAAGGTGCTTGTGTGCGTTCTCGATCATGACAATGGCGGCGTCTATCATCGCGCCAATGGCAATGGCAATACCACCGAGGCTCATCAGGTTGGAGTTCATTCCCAGCGAGCGCATGGCGATAAAGGCGATCAGGATACCGACCGGCAGCATCAGGATGGCGACCAGCGCACTGCGCACATGCAAAAGGAATACGACGCAGACTGCGGCGACGATGATCGATTCCTCAAACAGGGTGCGCTTGAGCGTTTCGATGGCGCGGTGAATGAGTTCGGAGCGGTCATAAACGGTTGCGATGCTCACCCCTGCCGGCAGGCCGGGGCCGATTTCCTCGATCTTGGCCTTGAGGTTGTGGATCACCTCCAGGGCATTCTGGCCATAGCGGGCCATGGCGATACCCGACACCACCTCGCCTTCGCCGTTCAACTCGGTCAGGCCACGCCGCTCGTCCGGCGCCAGTTCTACCCGGGCGATGTCGCGAATCAGCACCGGCGTGCCCTTGTCGCTTTTGACAACGAGCATTTCGATGTCGCCCGTGCCGCGCAAATAGCCCTTGCCACGCACCATATATTCGGTTTCAGCCATTTCCACGGCGCGCCCGCCGACATCACGATTTGAGTCGCGGATCACCTGGGCGACTTTCATCAGGGGAATGCCGTAAGCGCGCAGTTTTACCGGGTCGACGGTCACCTGATAGGTCTGCACGAAGCCGCCGATCGACGCTACTTCGGCGACGCCATGCGCTTTGCTTAGCTGGTAGCGGACGTACCAATCCTGGATTGAACGCAATTCGGCCAGCGTCTTGTCTTTGGCCAGCAGGACGTACTGATAGACCCAGCCAACACCGGTGGCATCGGGTCCGATCTGCGGCGTCACGCCCTTGGGCATGCGCCCGGAAGCGAAGTTGAGGTATTCAAGAACGCGCGAACGCGCCCAGTAGATGTCCGTTCCGTCCTCGAAAATGATGTAGACAAAGGAGGCGCCGAAGAAAGAGAACCCACGCACCACCTTCGATTTGGGCACCGACAGCATGGCCGTGGTGAGCGGATAGGTTACCTGGTCCTCGACCACCTGCGGCGCCTGGCCGGGGTATTCGGTGTAGACAATGACCTGCACATCGGATAAATCGGGCAGAGCGTCGATCGGTGTTCTGAGAACCGCGAAGACGCCCCACAGAACAATAAACGCCGTCGCCAGCAGGACGAGAAAACGGTTGCGGCTCGACCACTCGATAATGCTGGACAACATGGCGCGCTTCTCCTCTGTGCCCGTTAATGGTCGGCGTGTGGCTTGGCGGCTGACGGCTTAAGACTCGTGATGACCCATTCACCTGCCTGCCGCTCGACGAACTCGAAGTCAATTGTCGCGCCGGGTTTCAGATCCCTCTGCAACGCCGGGTTGGCCAGCTTGAATTCCATGGTCATCGCCGGCCATTTGAGGCTGGCGACCGGGCCGTGTTCGATGCTGAGCGTAGCGTTTTTGGCGTCGATTTGCTCGATCTTGCCGGCAGCCTGGTGGCCGACCGCTCCTGGCGATCCCGCCGCACTCGTCGCGGCACCGCCGAATCCGCCAATGGCGGCTTTCAGATTGCTTTCGGCGTCGATCAGAAAGTTGGCGGCAACGACTACCAGCTCGCCGCCTTTGACGCCATCGATGACTTCAACATTGCTGTCGTTACGTGCGCCAAGTTTGACCTCGCGCGGTTCAAAACGGCCTTCACCCAGTTGTACCAGAACGATCTGGCGGGTGCCGCTGTCGATGACGGAGGACGTTGGTATGGTCACTACGGGTTCCTGGATCAATGCTGATGACATTTCTGACAATTCGACCTGGGCAAACATGGCGGGTTTCAACAGCAGTCCGGGGTTGGCAAGTTCGATGCGTACCGGCACGGTGCGCGTTGCCGCATTCAGGGTTGGGTAGACATAAGCGACACGGCCTGCGAACAGTTTGTCCGGATAGGCGTTGATCCTGACGTTTGCCTTGCCGCCTTGCTTGATCAGGCCAATGTCCTGCTCAAAGACGTCGGCGATAACCCACACGGATGACAGGTCGGCCACTTGATAAAGTGTCTCGCCCGGCATGAAGCGCATGCCCTGAATGGCTTTTTTATCGGTGACGATGCCCGATACCGGCGAGCGGAAGGTCAGGGTACGTTTGGCCTCGCCGGATGTGCTCAGTGTATGAATCTGTTCTTGCGAAATATCCCAGTTCTTCAGGCGTTGCAGGCTGGCGTCGGCCAATTGCTTCATTCCTGTCTGAGCTAAAGTGCCTGCGTCCTTTAGCGATTCAACGCCTTGTACGGCGAGGGCATATTCACGCTGCGCCGAAATGAGTTCCGGGCTATACACTTCGAACAAGGGCTGCCCCTTGCCGACGGCCTGACCCGTGACGTTCACATGCAGGCGCTCAACATAGCCTTCGAATTTTGGCGTAATAGCGTAGATTTTTCGCTCGTCTGCTTCGATGCGACCGGCAGCGCGAACCATTTTGTCCAGGCGGCGAAGCTGCGCGGCCTCGCTGCGAACGCCAAGCTTCTGAATTTTGTCGGTGCTGATCCTGACCTGCCTGGACGCCGACGGGTCGCTGGCATTTTCAACGTCGTCTTCACCTTCAAAGACAGCGATGTAGTCCATTCCCATCGGGTCTTTTTTTGGCGTTGGCGACGTGTCGGGCAAACCCATTGGATTGCGGTAAAAGAGAAGTTTCCGCGCCTTTTTGAGCGAACCGCTGGCAAGCGCTGTAGCGCCTTTGCCATGGGCTGGCGCTCCTTGGTTTCCAAGCCAGTAGCCACCACCCGCCGCAACACTGACGGCGAGCAGGCCAATGGCCAGTCCAACGCCTTGTTTCATAGGTCGTCTCCAACTATTCTTTCGATTTCTGCGAGGCGAATCTGCGCCTCGGTCTGTGCCTTGATCTGGCTTTGCCTGGCCTGCCTGATTTGCCGCTGGGCGTCAAGCAGGGTGGCGAAATCGACCTTGCCGTTTTCGTAGGCGGCCAAGGCCGAGTTGAAGGTCAATTCGGCCTGCGGCAGAAGGCTGGTTGTCGCCAGCATTTCGCTACGTCGTGCGGCTTCGATGGCGGAAAGATTCTCCGCGAGTTCAGCGAGTAACTGGTTCGCTGCGGCGTCCTTGCGTGACCTTGCAGCCAGCAGCATAGAGTCCGATTCACGCTCCTGCGCCCGGCGTGAGGATTGCTGAAGCGGAATATTGATCTCGACCATCACTTCCCACTCTTTGATGGCGCTCTGGTACTGGATCGGCGACAGACCCAGGGTGAAATCAGGGTAGCGATTCTTGTAGGTCAGCTCGCGGTTCTTTTCGGCTGATCTGATCTTTGCCTCTTCGACGAAAATCAGAGGGTTGCGCGAACGAACGCGCTCTTCAAGCACGTCGTAGTCGAGCTTGGCCGCCGCCGGGATCGGGCGCAGGCGATCTGCTTCGGCAAGCCTGGCCCCGGCAGGGCGGGCCAACAGGCCATTGATCCTGGCCCTGAGCTGGCTACGTTCGTTTTCCAAAGCGATCAGTTCATTGCGCATTCCGCTTTGCTCGATCTGCGCCCGGATCACGTCTTGCTGCACGGCCAGCCCCCCGGCATAGCGAAGCTGGGCGATTTTTTCCAGGCGGAGCATCAGGTCAAGAATCTCGCGCGCCAGTTGTTCGTTGCGCTGAACGTAGTAAAGCTGGGCATGCGCCGATTTGATGCGCGCAGCGAGTTCAGCCCAGGTGCCACGCGCCCGGCCTTGCGCGCCCTCGGCGTCGATTACGGCAATCTCCCGCTTCAAGTCGCGTTTGCCGTACCAGGGCAGGTCCTGCATCAGCAGATATTTTGTGCTGCCGACCCGAGACGGAGAAAGTGTGGCGCTTTGCTCCCCCATCCGGGTGAGATCGCGCAGCTCGGTTCTGAATTTCGGGTCGGGCAGGGCGCCCGCTGGATTGACTCGTTCGTCGGCGGCGTCTGCTTCGTAGCGCATCGCCGCGTATTCCGGATTTTTGCCTTTGGCGAAATCGAGAAGGCTGGCGACGCTTCCTCCCAGGGTATGTTCCTGGGATAACACCGGGGCGCTCAAGCCGGGAGCCAGCAATAAGACTAAGGCCAGCACAGGCAAAGTTTTTTGCATGGATGCTCCAAAGAGGCGGCTTGCAATGTCAGGTCTATTTAGCGGCTTCAAAACGCACGATGGTCAAGGTACCATTGACCGTGTCGGCGAGAAAACGAATCCTGTCGCCCTCCTTCATCTGCTCGATCCATGCCGCCTCCCTGACCCGGAAGACCATGCTCATTGCCGGCATGCCCAGATTGACCAGAGGGCCATGGGCAAGGGTCACCTTTCCGGCCGCGCGGTCCACCTTCTTCACCGTACCTTCGCTTAATGGCGATGTACTGGCCGCTTGAGCAGTCTTTGCGCCATGTCCTTCGTGTGCGCTGGCTGAAATCGGAAAAAGAATGGACAGGGCAATAAGGGTGGCGACAGTTTTCATGGGTTCTCCTGTTGTGGATTCGGCGAGATTTCTCGTACTGTAGCGAGAGCCAGGCGACGGGAAGCTGACTTGTAGATTACATTCCCGTAATCTTCGGGTGTTTTCGCTGTGAGGAGGGCTGGCTTGAAACTACTGATTGTCGAGGACGAACCCAAGACCGGCAACTATCTGCGGCAGGGCTTGCTCGAAGCCGGCTTCGTCGTTGATCTGGCGCGCGACGGGAGAGACGGGCTGCATGATGCACTGAGCATTGATTACGATCTGTTGATCCTTGATGTGATGCTCCCTGGAATCGATGGCTGGGAGGTTCTGCGAGGTATTCGCGCGGCGGGAAAAGAGTTGCCCGTGCTGTTCCTGACGGCGCGCGATCAGGTCGATGACCGAGTTCGCGGTCTTGAACTTGGCGCCGATGACTACCTCGTCAAACCCTTTGCTTTTGCCGAACTGCTGGCTCGTGTGCGCACCCTGCTGCGTCGGGGCGGTCGGGGCAAGGAGCCTGAATTCCTGCGCGTCGCTGATCTTGAAGTCGATCTGCTGCGCCGTCGCGTCACCCGCTGTGGCAAGCGTATTGAGCTGACCGCCAAGGAATTTGCGCTGCTTGAACTACTTTTACGCCGCCAGGGTGAGGTGCTGCCGCGTTCGCTGATTGCGTCCCAGCTTTGGGACATGAACTTCGACAGCGATACCAACGTCATCGAAGTTGCCGTGCGGCGGCTGCGCGCGAAGGTGGACGATGGCTTCGAGCCCAAACTCATTCGTACCGTCAGGGGCATGGGTTATGTCCTCGAGGAGTCAGCGTGCGAGTGAAGCGGCGCCTTTCGCTTACGTTGCGGCTGACGGTTCTCTTTGCGCTGGCCTCGACGGTCGTGCTGCTTCTGCTCGGTTACCTGATTGCCGGCGCCGTCGAGCAGCATTTTGTCGAGCAGGATATGGACGTCCTGACCGGCAAACTTGAGCTGACGCGGCATGCCCTGGAAAAAGTGCGTTCGGATCAGGATATGAACGCCATTCCCCAGCAACTCGACGATTCACTGGTCGGTCATCATGGTCTGGCCGTCGTGGTCAAAGCACCGGACGGCCAGATCCTGTTTGCAACGAGCGGCGCCGAATTTCCACAGACCCTGCTGGAGCACAAGGTCGATTCACTGCGCCCGATGGTGTGGACGACTGCCAACAACACCCCAATGCGCGGAATCGCCGCGCTTGCCGGAACCGGGCTGAAAATCGGACTGAAGGATGCGCCACCTGCCATCGTCGCTGTGGCCACCGATATTTCTCATCACGAACAATTCATGAGCTCGTTCCGCGTCACCCTGTGGTTTTTCGTTGTCCTGGCCGCCTTGATGACCGGTTTCCTCGGCTGGATCGCCGCCCAGCGGGGGCTTGCGCCCTTGCAGACGATACGTCGGGAAGCCGAAGGCATCACCGCGCATCGGCTCGATGCGCGCTTGGCCGTTGATGCGGTGCCTGCCGAGCTGGCCGATCTGGTCGAAACGCTCAATGCCATGCTGTCCCGTCTTAAAGATTCGTTCCGGCGCCTCTCGGACTTTTCCTCGGACCTGGCGCACGAACTGCGCACCCCGGTCAGCAACCTGCTGACGCAAACCCAGGTCATTCTTGCCCAGCCGCGAATGCTCGAAGACTACCGGGATGTGCTGGTGTCGAACACAGAAGAATTTGAGCGGCTTTCGCACATGATTGCGGACATGCTCTTTATTGCCAAAGCAGACGATGGGCAGATTGTTCCCACGCGAGAAGTGATTGCGCTCGACCAGATTGCTGAGGCGTTGATCGACTTCTTCCGCCTGATTGCCGACGAAAAAGGCGTGTCGCTGACAGTCTCGGGAAGGGGCCAAATGATGGGCGATTCGTCGATGATCCGGCGGGCGATCGGCAATCTGCTATCGAACGCCATACGGCATACGAACAGTGATGGCCAGGTCAGCATTGCGATTGATCCTTCGCCCGTGCGGGGCGTGAAAATCGTCGTCGCCAACAGCGGAGAGCCGATTCCGGCAAGCCATTTGCCGCGCCTGTTCGATCGTTTTTATCGGGTTGACCCGTCGCGGCATTGGGAGGGAATGCATTCCGGCCTGGGATTGGCGATCGTAAAATCGATTGTCGAAGCGCATGGCGGAAGCGTCTACGTTGAATCGGCAGCGGGAATGACCTCCTTCATCATGGCGATTCCGCTCGGTGATTGAAGGTTCTCTGCTCGGAGTGGGCGCAGGCGAGAACACCCGAGCGTCGCATTGTCGGAAACGTCCCGCTACAACATTGGGATAAACAAAATGTTGCAAATAATGCGCATTAATGGCAACATTTAAACGCATTCGATGGAGGTTTCTATGCGAACTACGATTTTGGCTACAAATAGCACGCGGAAAGCCGCCAACGTCACTCTGGCTGAATCGTTATTGTCCGAAGCTAAAGCGCTGCGTATCAACGTTTCAAAGGCGGCCGAAGAAGGTTTGACGCGCGCCGTCGCGCAGAAACGTGCCGCGTTGTGGCTGGAGGCCAATCGCTCGGCCATTGACAGTTCGAACCGGTTTGTTGAGCAGCACGGACTCCCCCTGTCTTCGTACCAGCAGTTCTGATGGCACGATTCGGCGTTTATAAGAATCCGGACGGCGAGGGGTATCTCCTTGATGTCCAGGCGGACCTGCTGAGCCATTTTAATACCCGTGTGGTCATCCCTCTGCTGCCCTTAAGCCAGGCGCCCGCGCCCGCCAAAACCTTAAATCCCGTCTTTGACGTCACCGGTACCGCCCACGTCATGGTCACTCAATTCCTGGCGGCCGTGCCGGAGTCCCTGCTCAAGACCTGTCTGTCGAGCCAGGATCACCGCCGGGACGAGATCATTGCGGCCCTGGATTTGCTGTTTCAGGGATTCTGATCGAGAACAGCCAGCTACACGTTTTGGCCTTTTGAGCGACGCCAGCGGAGACGACGGGTAGAATGCGCCTCATGAATATTCTTGCCCTTGAAACCGCCACCGACCCCGGTTCCGTTGCTCTCTGGCGTAGCGGGGCGGTTGTTGTGCGCAGTTGTCAGGACGGGTGTTCGAATTCTGAAACCTTGCTGCCGCTAGCTCAGACCGTCTTGCGCGAAGCCGGGCTGGGTTTTGCTGATCTTGACGGCATCGCTTTCGGCGCCGGTCCCGGCTCGTTTACCGGGCTGCGCGTCGCCTGTGGTGTTGCTCAGGGCTTGGCTGTCGCTCGTGATCTACCGCTGCTTGGCGTCGGAACGCTGGCGGCGATGGCGCTGGCCAGTGGCGGTGAACGCGTTTTGGTGGCACTCGATGCGCGCATGGGGGAGATTTACATCGGTTTTTTCGAACAGGGCGAGCAGCAGGGCGAAATCGGCGTTTATTCTCCGGCATCCGTCCCACTGCCTCAAAGCGGTGGCTGGCTGGCTTGCGGCAACGGGTTGGCGGCCTATCCGCTGTTGCGCGAGCGCTGGTCGCCCTTTGTCGATGTCTGGCAGCCTGAATTGATGCCCAGCGCTGAAGCCGTGGTCCGGCTCGCCGCGCCGCATCTGGAGCGTGGAGAGGGGATCGACGCGGCCGACGCCGTACCCCTCTATGTGCGCGACAAGGTGGCAAAGACCGTAGCCGAGCGCCTGGCAGAAGGCGGTAAAGCCTGATGGATACCGCACTCGAACTGGGCGTTGTTGAATTGTTGCCGATGCGGCAAGGCGATCTCGATGCGGTGCTGGCCATCGAGTGCCACGTTTGTTCTTTCCCCTGGGGGCGGATCAATTTCACGGATTCAATGGCCTGTGGCTACAGTTGCTGGGTATGCCGGGTAGATAACGTCGTGGTGGGTTATTTCGTTCTCATGCTGGCGGTTGATGATGCACATCTACTCACCATCGGCGTCGCCGAAAGCCATCAAAGACGGGGGCTTGGTGCGCGCCTCTTGCGCCAGGCCATGGTCGTCGGGTTGGCCGCTGGGGCCAAGACTTTGCTTCTGGAGGTGCGCCCCTCAAACACCAAGGCGCTGGCGATGTATCAGCATTTCGGTTTTGGGGAAATTGGCGTTCGTCGTGGCTATTATCCGGCCGACGGCGGTCGCGAGGATGCGCTGGTGCTGACCCATCCACTGGCCGAGGTGTCGGTATGAATTTGAGCCGTGATCAGGTGCTTGACGAAATGGGGCTGTCGCCACGGTGGGCGCTGCGCGAGCAGCCCTCGGTCGCCCGGGGCGCGAAGCCTACGCCTGTACCTCAGGCCAATGACGCCTTGGCTGCGCTCACTGTCTCCGCAGCCGAGCGTCCCGAACACATCGCCCGACTGGGTTGGGAGCAGTTGCGGCAAAGCATCGCCGTCTGTCGTTCCTGTGGCCTGTGTGCCGAGCGCAAGCAGGCTGTTCCCGGCGTTGGCGACGAGAACGCCGACTGGCTGTTCATCGGCGAAGGGCCGGGAGCGGAAGAAGATGAGCGCGGTGAACCTTTTGTCGGCCCGGCCGGCAAGCTGCTCGACGCCATGCTGGCGGCCATCGATCTTAAGCGCGGGAATGATGTTTATATCGCCAATGCCGTAAAGTGTCGTCCACCCGCCAACCGCACGCCTGAAGCCGTTGAAATGGCCGCCTGTGCGCCGTATTTGAAGCGCCAGATCGAGTTGCTGCAACCTAAGTTGATTGTTCTGCTTGGTCGCGCCGCCGTGCATGCGCTGCTTGGCGAAACGGGTTCTCTTGCCAGCCTGCGCGGAAAGCCGCTGGCCTACCGTGACGGGGAACGCGAGATCCCGGTGGTCGTGACCTACCACCCGGCGTATCTGCTCAGAACGCTGCCCGACAAGGCCAAGGCCTGGGAGGATCTGTGCCGGGCCCGTGCCTTGATGCGTCTGGAAAAAGCGGGATAAGTTGTCATCTGAGCCAGGCTTGTCTTGCAATCTGGCATAAGGTCACCACATAGCTGTTGTCTTGTTCGTTCCTTTGCGGAGAAAATGTCATGCGCATCAGAATTCTTGCCGTCCTTGCGGTGTTGCTCAGCCTGCTTTCCGGCTGCGGTTACAACAGCTTTCAGACCGGTGACGAGGCAGTCAAATCGGCGTGGTCGGAAGTGGTCAATCAGTACCAGCGGCGTGCCGATCTGGTTCCCAATCTGGTCAGTACCGTCCAGGGCTACGCCGCCCATGAAAAAGACGTTCTCACCCAGGTCACCCAGGCGCGCGCGCAGGTTGGCGGAATCCAGGCTACCCCGGAACTGATCAACAATCCTGAAGCCTTTGCCAAGTTCCAGCAGGCACAGGCCGGGCTTTCGAGCGCGTTGTCGCGCCTGCTGGTGGTTGCTGAAAACTA
This sequence comes from Propionivibrio sp., assembly GCF_029255185.1. Classification (GTDB taxonomy): domain Bacteria; phylum Pseudomonadota; class Gammaproteobacteria; order Burkholderiales; family Rhodocyclaceae; genus Propionivibrio. Next base: position 34,534 of record NZ_JAPUVO010000131.1, on the reverse strand, counting down.
CCCGAACCTGAAGGCCGATGCTTCGTTCCGCGATCTGCAGGCGCAACTGGAAGGTACCGAAAACCGTATCACCGTGGCGCGCAACCGCTATATCAAGTCGGTTGAAGCCTATAACGTCTCGGTACGCACCTTTCCGAACAATCTGACAGCGATGGTTTTCGGCTACCAGATCAAACCCAACTTCAGCGTTGAAAACGAGAAGGCTATTTCCGTGGCGCCGAAGGTTGATTTTGGCAGTACGAAGAAATAGTTTGCAAACCCCCATGCTGCGCACACTGATTGCGCTTTGCTTCCTGTGCTTCTCCAGCCTGGTCGGAGCGCAGCAGTTGCAGGCCGTTCCGAAGCTGAGCGCGCATGTCATTGACCAGACGGCAACACTCTCGGCGGATCAGCTTTCCCGGCTGGATGCGAAGCTGGCTGGTTTTGAGCGCCAGAAAGGCTCGCAGATCGCTGTGCTGATGGTGGCTACGGTGACTCCCGAGAGTGTCGCGGAATATGCGTTGCGGGTTGCTGAAACGTGGAAACTCGGGCGCAAGGGCGTTGACGACGGGGCCTTGCTGCTGATTGCTAAGCAGGACAGGAAGCTGCGCATCGAGGTTGGCTACGGGTTGGAGGGGGCGCTCAACGACGCCACCGCCAAACGCATCATTAGCGAAACGATCAGTCCGTACTTCAAGCAGAGCGATTTCTACGCCGGGATTGATGCCGGAGTCGATGCGATGATCAAGGTCATTGGTGGCGAATCGTTGCCAAAGCCAATGCCGGCGAACAAAGCGGTGGGCGCTGGGATCGATTTTGAATCGCTGATCTTCGTTGGTTTCATTCTGGTTTTTGTTGTTGGCGGTGTTTTGCGCGCCGTCTTTGGCCGCTTTCTGGCCGCTGGAGTCATTGGCGGTGTAGCCGGCATTATGGCCTCCTTGTTCTTTTCCTCAATGCTGCTTGCCATCGTTGCCGGGATTGTCGCCTTTCTTGCTTCGCTCTTTGGTGGTGGCATGGGCGGTCTTGGCGGCTGGTCTTCCGGCGGCGGGTTCAGGGGTGGCGGTGGCTTCTCGGGCGGCGGCGGAAGCTTTGGCGGCGGTGGCGCCTCGGGAGGTTGGTAATGCGGCTCTCCAGACTAGTACAGCATTTGGTGATACCCGGCTGGTGGGTGTTGCGCGCCTTCCCGAAATCGGCGCTGCGCCGCATCGAACAGGCCATCACGGCCTCTGAACGCAGTCACCAGGGCGAATTGCGCTTCGTCGTCGAAGCCAATCTGCCGCTGCCTGGATTGCTGCACGATCAGACCCCACGGCAGCGGGCGACCGAGTTGTTCGCACAGCTTGGCGTTTGGGACACCGAGCACAATAGCGGTGTCCTGATCTACCTGCAGTTGATCGACCACTGCGTCGAGATTGTCGCCGATCGCGGAATTCATCTCAGAGTTGGCGAAGGGTTCTGGCGCGCGGTCTGTGGCCGTATGGAGATGGCGTTTCGCGTAGGGCAATACGAAAGCGGATCGCTGCGGGCACTGGACGAAATCACCCGGGCGCTTGCCGAGCATTTTCCGACGTCCGCTGACAACCCGGACGAACTGCCCAATGCACCACTGATTTGCTGAGGCCCTGATTTTCAGTAGCTCAGTGGCTGCCACCGTCGTCGAGGTGAATGACGTCGTCGTGTTTAAGCTGGTTGGCCTGGTGGCGGCGCTTGACGAGCAGCATGCTGGCGCTGACGAAGAGGCCGAAGAGCGTGATCACCCAGTAAATCGAGAGATCAATCTTGACCATCAGGTAATAGATGCCGGTCATCATGAGAATCGACAGGTTCTCGTTGAAATTCTGGACGGCGATTGAATGGCCGGCGCCCATCAGGATGTGACCACGGTGCTGAAGCAGCGCGTTCATAGGCACGACAAAATAGCCGGAAAGCCCGCCGATGATGATGAGCAGCGGAACGGCCAGCCATACAAAGTGGACGAAGTTCATGACCAGCACGATGAGGCCCATTGCGATACCGAGAGGGATGACGCCGAGCGATTTGCGCAGCGTGATCATTTTGGCCGCGCCGACGGCGCCCAGCGCGACGCCCAGCGCGACGACACCCTGCAGCATGCTCGATTTGGACAGGTCGAGTTGCAGTGACACTTCGGCCCATTTGATCACGATGAACTGCAAGGTGGCGCCGGCTCCCCAGAAGAGGGTGGTGACCGCTAGCGAGATCTGCCCCAAACGGTCGCGCCAGAGCAGCACCAGACAGTGGTTGAACTCACGCATCAGGTACCAGGGGTTTTTGTGCAGCGTCTTGTGATCGACGCCGGTCTCCGGTACATAGAGGTTGAACATCGACGCCAGGATATAAAAGGCACCGACGAAACACAGCCCCATTTCGCTGACCGTGTCGATTCCGGTGTTAATTATGGGGAAGTCAAGCGACAACAGTTTGTAGGCGATTGCCGGCTGGATTAGTGCGCCGCCGATGACAACGCCCAGAATGATGGCGCATACGGTCAATCCCTCGATCCAGCCGTTGGCGATGACGAGCAGGCGATGTGGCAGGTACTCGGTCAGGATGCCGTATTTGGCTGGTGAGTAGGCGGCGGCGCCGAGGCCGACGACGGCGTAGGCCAACAGCGGATGGACGTTAACGAACATCATGGCGCAGCCAACAATCTTGACCGTGTTGCTGATGAACATCACCCGCCACTTGGGCATGGAGTCGGCAAAGGCCCCGACAAAGGCGGCCAGCACAACGTAGGAGACGGTAAAGAAGGTTTTTAGCAGTGGCTCATAGGCCGCCGGCGCGTGCATTTCGCGCAGGGCGGCAATAGCAACAATGAGCAGGGCATTGTCGGCAAGCGCGGAAAAAAATTGCGCCGCCATAATGATGTAAAAGCCAAAAGGCATCTTGGAATCGGGTCGCGCTCTCATTGAGTGGCGGATTTATACCATGAAAGCCCGGAAGTTGTTAGCGTGCCTGATCCGCATTTTTTCCCGGAGCGGACGTGCGCCTTGTGTTGAGGCAAAATGCGGTTGATACTCCTGATCCCATCAACAAGCAGCCAAGGAAGCATTCATCCCATGCCGCGTCCGATTCAAGCACGCATCGACCTCTCGGCGCTGCGTCACAATTACCACGTCGCGAGAAGACGGCTTGCAACTGCGCCAAGGCCGGCCAAGGTATGGGCCGTGGTCAAGGCCGACGCCTATGGGCATGGTCTGCCGCGCGCGGCGACGGCGCTGGCCGATGTGGCCGATGGCTTCGCACTGCTCGAACTGGAAGCGGCGGTGGCTTTGCGTGATGCCGGCATCCGTCAGCCCATTTTGCTGCTTGAGGGCTTTTTCGAACCCGACGATGTGACCGTCTGTGCTCAGTACGGGCTGATTCCTTGTATTCACCGCAGCGAACAACTGCAAATGATCCGTGCCGCCGCGCTGCCGTTGCGTCTGCCAATCTATCTCAAGCTTAATACCGGAATGAACCGCCTCGGCTTTACCCCGGCCCAACTGCCGGCCGTGCATCGCGAACTGGCCGCGTCAACGGCAATTGGCGCGCTGACGCTGATGGCGCACTTTGCCGAAGCTGATGGCGGCCGCGGCGTCGACTGGCAACTTGAGCGCTTCGCCGCCATGCGCGCAGGCTGGCCTGAAGATACTCCCGTTTCGCTCGCCAATTCAGCGGCCATCCTGCATCATCCGCACACCGCGCACGACTGGGCGCGGCCCGGAATCATGCTCTACGGCGGCAGCCCCTTTGCTGACATCAGCGCTGCCAGCCTTGATCTGAAACCGGTGATGACACTGCACAGCAAAATCATGGCCGTACAGGAGATCGGCGTCGGCGAACGCGTCGGCTATGGCGGTACTTTCGCCGCGCAACGGCCGACGCGGCTGGGCATCGTTGCCTGCGGCTACGCTGACGGCTATCCACGCCATGCCCCAAGCGGTACGCCGATTCTGGTCGCCGGTCGGCGCAGCGCAACCCTGGGCCGGGTGTCAATGGACATGCTGGCCTGCGATCTGACCGACCTTCCTGAAGCCGGCGTCGACAGCCCGGTCGTGCTGTGGGGCGAAGGCCTGCCCGCCGACGAAGTCGCCGCCGCCGCCGGGACCGTCAGTTACGAGCTGTTTTGCGCACTCGCCCGGCGCGTGCCGGTGGTCGAGGTCTAGCAGCCTGTCGAACTTGATGGGTCGAAGCGAAAAATGTGGGGGGCGAGCGCAGTTTTTCAAGCGAATAGTTATTCTATTCGCGCAGAAACACGGGCGAAAATGAGCCGTCTTCCCACATTTTGCAGCCGACTTGGTCAAGTCCGACAGGCTGCTAGAGCAGGTTGTACAGGTGCGAGACAGACAGCGTGGCTAGGCGCTCATAGCGCGGATCGTCATAGTCCCGGTAGGCCCGCCGCAGAGATGCTCGATCGCCGGTCCGCAGACGTCTGCATGGGCCTGGTCCATCTGGACACGTTGGACAAGGCTTGGATTTGAGCGGTCACCGGCGAGGCCGGTATACTTGCCACTTCATATTCCTGGCGAGGAGAAGCTGGTGTTTGAAGAAAGCCCCTTCAAGGGAAAAACCGGTGTGCAGCGAATCTGGAATGCCATGCACTATTCGCTGGCCGGATTGCGTGCGGCTTTCACCTGTGAAGACGCTTTTCGTCAGGAGGCACGGCTTGCCGCGCTGCTGATTCCCGCCAGCTTTTTTCTGCCGGTGAGCGGCCTTGGCCGGGCTCTGATGATCGCCAGCATTTTGCTGGTGCTAATTGTCGAGTTGCTCAATTCGGCGATCGAAGCCGCAGTGGATCGGATCTCCCTTGATCGGCATCATCTGTCCAAACGCGCCAAAGACATTGGCAGCGCGGCCGTCCTGCTGGCGCTGATCAACGTGGCATTTGTCTGGTTTTGCGTCCTCTGGGGGTAAGTCCGGCAGGCGCTGGGCCTCGTCCGCATACGCGCACTGGCCGCCGTGGTCGGTACAGCAGCCCGGATAGCGCGGCGTGTTCGCGACGCCTTGATCATTACCGACGCCGGAAATGTTTGCTCGCGGTGGCAAGTTTGCGAAAGCGATCCGCTTCGGGCAAATCCTTATTGTCCTCGAAAATTCAATCCGCCGCGTCGAGGGCGACACCTTTTGGTTGCGGCCAGCGGCCGCGCTAAGCTGATGGAAATGTCATCACGGTACAACCCCACTCACGCCCCATCCTGTGTCGCGTGAAGTGATCGAACGGCGCCCATTTTCTTGGCGTTCAGAAACTCATGACCCCGGCGGATTACGTGGCGGCCTATCAACCCCGGGTCCAGTGCCTGGCCTACACGGCGCCGATCTACGATAAATTGACTGAACCGGATGAGGTTCCGCTCCCGACGGCCTGCCTGAGTTCTAAAAACCGGGGCTGTAAATGCTATAGCCAGCAGGCGACGTTGCTCGATATGCTGCAAGAGCTTTGCCAGCAGATCGTCAATAATGGATTTTTTCAGGCGTTTGGTAACAAAGGCAGGGGAGGTGGGCAGTTGGTCAGGAATGAACCGCTCAAAACTGATCCGGTCAGGCTCGCCACCACGGAGCCGCCGCCGATGGGCCTGCCGCCTACGGATAAAATGTCCTTCCTGCCTGAGGGTATGAGGCCAGTGGCCAACGACTCGACCAATCCGCGCTTCAATCCTGCCCTTCACATCCCAAAATACTGACATCGTGCCGCGGGGCGCGACGTAGGAGCGACACGGGCACGATGCTTTTAAGCCTTTGTTGTCTTTTCTCACCGTCGTCGCGCGCAGCATCGTGCGCGGCCGGGCCGCCACCACGGAGGATCGGTGGGTTCACCCGGTCTTTCCTACCGAAGGGCACTGGGTATCCGAGCCGGCAGGCTCAACCCGATGGCCGTGTCCCGGGTTGACGCCTTTCCCTACAAAACCGCTTTTTATCTGTGGTGGATCCAAGTGAACAGGTGGTTTTCGACAGACCGAAGCTTGCAGTGCTGATCAATCACGGTTATACTTTAATATAATTAAACTCGATGGAGGTGCATTATGCACACAACTAATTTGCGCAAGGTCGGCGGCTCGGTCATGCTGGCCGTTCCGCCAGCGTTTCTTGACCAATTGCACCTCCAAGTAGGGGCCACCGTAGGCGTGGCGGTCACTGATGGCCGTCTGGTGGTTGATCCTAAGCCTCGGCTGCGTTACACGCTTGCGGAACTTCTGGCGACTTCGGATTATTCACAACCACAACCGGCGGAAGAACGCGAATGGGTTGATGCGCCGGCTGTGGGTCGTGAACTGATATGAGGCGCGGTGATATTTACCTGGTCTCGCTTGATCCGACTGAAGGGCGTGAACAACGCGGTAGCCGTCCCGTTCTGGTTGTGTCGCCTGTCGAGTTTAACGAGGCAACCAAGTTACCGGTGATTTGCCCGATCACCACTGGTGGTGACTTTGCCCGTCGCATTGGGTTCGCTGTTCCTTTGACGGGTATCAAAACAACCGGTGTTGTTCGCTGTGATCAGCCTCGTGTGCTTGATCTTGGTGCTCGTAATGCGCGCAAGGTCGACACCGTGCCAGTTTCGATCATGGAAGAGGTTCTGGCAAAACTCGCCCCGATTTTTGAATGAAGCCTTTAAAGGCAGCGTTTCTTTAATCCCTTGCCACCAAAGCACACGCCTCAGTGACGGGGCGCTTTATCCACAGAAACCGGGGATAACTCAGGCTGGGGCGAATGCGTTGGATCTGATGCCAAAAATCCAGCGACCAAGTAAAGCCAGAACTGAAGCCAAAAATCCACAAAAGTCGCATAATTTGTATTCTGTTCACTTCACTTTCGCCGCTCTGAATCCCTTGCTGCGTCTGGGCTTTTGCTTCTCCTGTCATTATCAGGGTCGTACTTGACAGGCCGAGCAATGCGGCGATCATAAAAGAAGCGGCGATTCTGACGAGCTTTTTTGCGTATCGTTTCCACGCCTCCCGCCGTGTCTCGTCTTTCTCTGATTCGCTTCTGACGTTCGCGATTACTACGTCAAGCGGTATTTCCAATATTTCTGCAATTTTCATGCAAGCGTATTCATCTGGAATGCGCTCGCCTTTGTAGTAGTAATGTACTAAGGCTCTAGGAATTCCTAGCTCTGCGGCTAATGCATAGTCTGTTTCTATTCCTTTTTTTGCTTTAGCACTGTCTAGTAATTCTTTTATTTTTCCCATCGTTCCTCTCCGTTGACTCCCTTAGTTTAGCTTCGTTTTGTAACTTGACAACGTTACGTTTAGTAACTATTGTTTGATTCGTTACGAATTGTAACGCAACCTAACCAAGGAGGAAAACCAAATGAGAGTTAAAGCCTTAGGGGCCTACCGCATGACAGGAATTGCGAAGGCTAGTGGCAAAGCTTACGACATGGGCAAGCTGGTGATTGAAGTTCCGGTAGAGAACATGGCCACACCGAAGATGACGCGGGTGGGTTACGGCTCAACCACGAATGAATTGGATGTTGCGCCAGAATCTGTTGCCAAGTTCAATTTTCATTATCCGCTCGAACTTGACCTTGAAGTTGATCAGGTTATTCAGTTTGGCAGTCTTCAAGCAATCATTGTTGGTGCAAGACCGGTCGCGGTGGTTAAGGCGGCGTAATTGTCCATGCCGCCTGTCAGGTCTTTGTCCATGGGCACAGATTTCCAAAAACATGGGTATAGCGTGTTCAAAAGTGGTTTTGGGCAGGCGGTTTATTTTTTCCGTGGCGTGTTATTCCTTTTGCATATTTTTTGTGATTTTCCGTTTTTTGTGGTTTTCGGTTTTGGAGTCCCCCTCCCCTATAACAATAGGGGGACGAGTGCCAAAATGGCAGTAAACCTACTCATTATAACAATAGGGGGACGAGTGCCAAAATGGCAGTAAACCTACTCATTATTCCACATTGTGAAATCTCATATGGCATATAAAATGATATGACTACATTCGTAGATGGGATCGTTTTGACGCAAAAACACTATCAATGTGATGGTGTTCGTGAGTTGGCCGGGGTCCGTTCAATGGCTTACCGAGAAAAGGGGGATATTTGCCGTGATGGGTCCGAATCGATCGGACAGGAGATTATTGGCGAACAATTCCGTCCGGCGTGGATTCAAGGCAGTCACTCAACGGCAATTCGCGTAAAGAGTGAAGACGGCATGGTGACCTTGGCTGGCAATCCTGGACGGTGGGGCAGGGCGGATAACTTGTTCAATCTCGATTTGGCTGGAACGGTCGAGGCTTCGAATAGGATTGTCCAGTCTCAAGGCTTGCCTGGCTTCTCTGGTGGCGAGCCAATCGGTTCGGCAAGGGTAATGCCTACTTTGACCGATCAGGGTTACATGATGGCCTCAGGTGGCAATCTGGATGCCGTGGACTATGTCTTGGTCCACCCGGATGGCACTTTTCGTCAGGGTGCGCGGGTTTGGTCGATTCATGTCACCCGAAATTATGTGACCGGATCGGAAGCTAATGCCGTAGCAGTGCTTAATTGGTTGGATAGTCAGAGTGTGGCTAGGGTTAAGAAAAAGCGTTTTGGCAAAAGCACTGTTGTTTGGGGAAACCTCAATTACTGTCAAGTTGAGGCTTATTTAAAAGCTGATGAGTTAATGGATCATTGCAAAGGCGACCTTGAGCGCGAGGCGATGCGTCAGAACCCGGCTTATCAATGGTCGAAAGAAAACGGAATTGTCCGAATTGAAGTGAAAGCGGCAAAGGATTACTTGCGTGATCGCGCCCTGACTCACCTAGGAGCATGGACTATGGAAAAGGTAATTGATCTATTTGATGAACGTACCGAAGTTCTTCATCGGGTTAAAACTGATATTGAAGAATTTGACCCGGCAACATTGCCTTCTAAGTTGGCTTGTACGGCTTCGGCATGGCTTCGTGGTGAGGATGTTTCTCGTTTGTTGAGTGTTAGAACGTTCTATCGTCATGCAAAGGCATTGCGTGACTATGGCATCGACATTTCTGAAAAACGAAACATCACGGTCATGCCGTACAAAATCCGCACCATTGAAATGCATGAAGCTAGCATTCCGGATTGGTATGACCTTAAGCCGACGTTTCCAGCTTTAAAGGTGGCGGTTTAATAAATGCCGCTATGCGCCACCTACAACGTAGTCGGCCAGGTCCTTATCGTCATCCCGCCACCGGCTGACTTGAGTACCTGTGCCTTACTCATTCCAACGGCAGACGATGCAGCGAATAATCCCTTTCTTTTATCGCCTGCTGATGGTGTTGCGGTTGCTTTTGCAATCGTATCGGTTTGGGCCGTTGGCTTTGGCTTTCGTGCCCTGATTCGCTCTCTCAATGTTTAGGAGATTTTTATGTTCAAGAAACTAGGTTTTTCTGTTGTTGCTGTTTTGACTTCACTGTCTGTTTTTGCTGCGGGTCCGGATGTTTCGGCAATTACCGCCATCCTTCCCGATATTGCTACGGTTGGCGCCACTGTTTTCGGTGTCTATGTCGCGATCAAAGCGGTTAAATTTGTTCGTCGTGCGCTCTAATTGATAACCAGAAAAGAGGGCGTCGGCGATGTCGTCGCCTTTTTTTCAAAGGAACAATCATGGGCTTCTGGATTTTGATTGCTGTCTTGGGTGCGGCGTGGCTGATTTTCAACGCATAACGCAATCAGCGTTTTGTGTCCTGCTTTTTGTTTTTCTGGCCTTGTTCTCGATTTTGGCCAGATCAGAAACTATGACACCAGTGTTAACGCAAAAGTGGATTGTGGCTAATTATCCGTTGATTTCTACGGCGAATAGTCAGGTTGAGTCTTGTCAAAAATGGCTGATTGCCCGTGGTGCAGATTATATTTACGAAGGTGTGATTGACAGTGGTAGCAATGGCCTTTGTAAATATCACTCAAGCTTTGATCCAGCATTTCATCAATGGATTTCTCTCGAACGTTTTGGTATTCCGTTTCTTGCTTGTGATGTATCGCAAGCATGGATTTTAAGTGGGTCGGTGTGTACTCGGCCTGATTGTGTTGCACCACAAATTCGTAATGCTTCTACGGTCGCCGGCATGATGGGTGTGCTCCAGCTCGACACCTGTTTATCGATCTTCACTGCCGCGGCCCTAGCCAAGCTTGCCATTGCCGGCGCCACCTCGGGCACCATCAAACGGCTGGCGATCAAATGATTTCCCTTTCTACGGGCCTTCCTGGGGCGGGCAAGACCCTTTACACCATTGCCTACGTCAAGGATTTGGCCGAGAAAGAGAATCGGCCGGTCTTTTACTCTGGCATCAAGGACCTGGTCCTTGACTGGACCGAGATCGAGGCTGAAAAGTGGATGGATTGCCCGGAAGGGGCGATTATCGTCATTGACGAGTGCCAGCGGCTTTATCGCCCACGCGGTAATGGGTCCAAGGTGCCTGATTACGTTAGTGCGTTGGAGACGCATCGGCATAAAGGGCACGACATTTTTCTGGTGACCCAGCATCCGATGTTGGTTGATTCCAATGTTCGCCGGCTCACTGAACGGCATTGGCACATTAGTCGCCGCTTTGGCATGCACCGCACCACGATTTTTCAGTATGAATCGTGCAAAGATCAGCCGCTGGCCAAGATTGCCGATGCCCAGCGGCTCGAATGGAAATACCCGAGAGAGGTTTTCTCCTACTACAAGTCGGCTGAGGTCCATACCGTCAAGCGGCGCTTGCCGATGCAATACTTCTTGATGTTCATCATCCCGGTCATGATTGCTGGATTGGTCTGGTACTTCGTTCAGCGCCACTATAAAAATGGGGAGATTGTGATTCCGGGAACCGAGCAATTGACGCAAAAATCACCTGGATCTAAATCGGAAAAAGCAGCCGTACCAGAAAAATCAAAAATCATGACGCCGACTGACTATGTTTCGGCCTATCAGCCCCGGGTTCAGGGCCTGGCTTATACCGCGCCGATCTACGATAAATTGACTGAACCGGACGAGGTCCCGATCCCGACGGCTTGCTTGAGCTCGAAGAATCGCGGCTGCAAATGCTATAGCCAGCAGGCCACGCTGTTGGACATGCCGCAAGACCTTTGCCAGCAGATCGTCAAGAATGGATTTTTTCAGGCGTTTGGCAATAAGGGCAGGGGGGCCGGCCAGCTGGTCAGGAGTGATGCGCTCAAAAGTGATCCGGTCAAGCTGGCGACCACGGATCCGTCAACGTCGATGGGCTTACCGCCAACCGATAAAATATCCCTGCTGCCTGAGGTTATGAAGCCCGTGGCCAACGACTCGACCAATCCGCGCTTCAATCCCGCACTGCATAGCCAAAGGTTCTAAAAATCGTGCCTCGGGGCGCGACGCAGGAGCGACACGAGGGCACGATCTAAGCCCTTTTGCTGGCGATTGAGTACCTGCACGTCACCTTGACTCGATTTGCTGCCGTAGTCGCGCGCAGCACCGTGCGCGGCCGGACTTCTGCTACGGAGGATCGGTCGGTTCACCCGGTCTTTCATGCCGACTGGTGCGGAGCATCCGAGCCGGCAGGCTCAATCCGAAGATCGTGTCCCGGGTTGACGCCTTTCCTTGCAAAACCGCTTTTGATCTGGCGGGTTGATTGCTTTTGACTCCCGTGCAGATTTAACCTAGTTGCTAAATTCAACCTATTAGGTTAAATTCTGCCTATGGAAAAGCGGAAGCCTCACTGCAAGCTATTTGTGGTTAAAGCCCTGATTAAGGCGGGCCAAGTTCGCACAACAAAAGCAGCGCGTGAAGGGGCTGCTGCGTTGGGTTTTGATTTCGATGCAATGCTTGCCGTGGTGATGGCCTTATCGGCTTCTGATTTTTACAAGAGCATGACAACTCATGCTGATCATCGTTTATGGCAAGACGTGTATCGACCGATGACGCACGCTGGCGAGGTATATCTGAAATTAACCGTGATCGATGACGTGCTTATTGTGTCGTTCAAGGAGATGTGATCATGAAATGTCAAAGCTGTGGCGCAGCAAAACTCGTGCATGACACGCGTGATGTGCCGTACACCTACAAGGGTGAAACAACCTTTTTCCCAAAAGTGACGGGTGACTTTTGTTCTGCCTGTGACGAATTGATTTTGAATGCAGAGGAATCTCGGCGCATCATGAATTTGATGCTGGAATTTAACAAACAGGTTAATGCGGCGATTGTTGACCCGGCGTTTATTGTTAACGTGCGTAAGAAGCTTGATCTGGACCAACGTGAGGCGGCTAGCATCTTTGGCGGGGGGGCCAATGCGTTCTCACGTTACGAGAAAGGAAAAACGAAACCTTCTTTGGCTCTGGTGAAATTGCTTAAGTTGTTGGATCGTCATCCTGACTTGTTGGCAGAGGTCAGAGCCGTTTGATGTAGCGTAGCTGGACGTTGTATAGATTGCTTGTAAAAGCAGCGGCGCTTGAATGCCTTGCCACCAAACAAAACGCCCCAACTACGGGGCGCTTTATCCACAGAAACCGGGGATAACTCAGGCTGCGGCGAATGCCTTGGGCCTGATGCCAAAAATCCAGTGACCAAGCAAGGCTAGGATTGAAGTCATAAAGTCGCATAATTTGTATTATGTTAAATTAAGACGACGATACTGTTCTTCAATCTCGATCGTGGGCTCCAGCAGGTGCTGCCCCTTCTTGTCGATGGTGCGTTCGACGACCCGGACGAATTTGCCGCCAGTTGCCTCAGGAAATACTTAGCATCTCTCCCGCGTGCTGGCGGGTGATGGCCGTGATGTCGACACCACCGAGCATGCGGGCAATCTCTTCTATCCGGGCGGCATCGTCGAGCGCTACGACCCGGCTGCGCACCTGCCCGTCCTGCGCACTCTTGATCACTTGCCATTGCCAGTTGGCACGTGCGGCCACCTGGGGCAGATGGGTCACGCACAGAACTTGACGTTCGCAACCCAATTCACGCAGCAAACGGCCAACGACCTCGGCCACACCACCGCCAATCCCGACATCGACCTCATCGAAAATCAGCGTCGGAACACTCGCTGCCTGACTCGTTACTACCTGAATGGCCAGACTGATTCGTGACAGCTCGCCGCCTGAAGCGACCTTTGCCAGGGAACGGGACTCGCTGCCAGCCAAGCCCGCAATGCGAAACTCGACCTGCTCCAGGCCATAGGCACAACCAGCTTCAATAGGCACCAGGCCAACTTCGAAACGTCCGCCACTTAGTGCCAGTTGCTGCATGACCCGACTGACATCAAGGCCAAGTGCACCAGCAGCCTTGCTACGGCGCTTGGAGAGATCTTTGGCCAGATCTTCGTACTGCTGGCGTGCCGCCGCAACGCGCACTTCCAGGCTGGCGATATCAGCGCTCTCCCCGAGTGCCGTCAGCCGCACCTGCCAACGTTCGAGCAGGGCTGGCAAGCCTTCCGGAGTCGAGCGGAATTTTCGCGCACACCCGAGCACGGCCTCAATCCGGCGTTCGGCCTCACCCAGACGTTGCGGATCCAGATCAACCCGATCAGCATAACGGCGAAGTGCCGAAACGGCTTCAGCGAGTTCCGCCTGTGCCGATTGCAGCAAGGCGGCAACTTCGGCCAGCGCCGGGTCGTGCTCTGCCAGACTGTCGAGGCGGCGGGCAACGGTATCCACCTGCACTGCGCAAGCCGCATCGCCTTCCGCCAGAAGATCCAGCGAGAAGCGAGCGCCTTCGACCAGACTGGCCGCATGCGCCAGACGCCGGTGCTCAATGTTCAGCGCGTCCCATTCGCTGAGCGAGAAACCCAGCGATTCTAGTTCCCGAACCTGCCACTGTAGCTGTTCGCGTTCCTGCGCCAGCGCCTCGACGCCACCTGCGGCAGCGTCAAGCATGACACTGGCTTCGCGCCACCGGCACCACGCTGCAGAAACCTCATCAAGCACGGGGTTGAGTCGAGCATGAGCGTCGAGCAATGCCCGCTGGGCATCACCGCGCAGCAAGGATTGATGGGCATGCTGCCCGTGGATATCGACCAGCGACTGGGCCACTTCGCGCAACTGCGCAAGGGTTACCGGCGAGCCATTAAGATAGGCCCGCGAACGACCGTTGCTATCGACCACCCGGCGCAGCAGCAGGCCTTCACTGCTATCGATGTCTTGCCTGAATAGCCAATCAGCAGCTTCCGGCGCCCCCTGTAGATCAAACTCGGCAGCCACTTCGGCACGCTCGCAACCGACACGGATCAGGCCGATGTCGGCACGTTCCCCCAAAGCGAAAGCCAGCGCATCAACGAGAATCGATTTCCCGGCGCCGGTTTCACCCGTCAAGGTTCCGAAGCCTGCCTTGAACTCAAGCTCCAGGCAGTCAACCAGCACAAAATCTCGAATTGTCAAACGACGCAGCATGGGCAGGCAGTGAGCTTCAGATGGGAAATGAGTTTACGGGGCGATTGGTTTCTCGCTCCAGTGCAACTTCTGGCGCAGCATGGAGAAATAGCTGTAACCCGGCGGATGCAGGAGGTGGATCGAAAAATCAGAACGACGGATGCGCACCAGGTCTTCGGGTTTCAGATCAAAAGTTACCTGACCATCAAAGTGCACCCGAGAATCCGTGGCGTGGACAATGCGAATTTCAATTTCGTTACGGTCGCCGACAAGAATCGGCCGATTGGTCAGCGAGTGCGGGCACAGCGGCACCAGCGCAATTCCAGAAACCTGAGGATGCAAAATGGGGCCATCGGCCGATAGCGAATAGGCCGTCGAGCCGGTCGGGGTCGAGACGATCAGGCCATCCGAGCGCAGGCTGTAGATAAATTCGCGATCGATAAACAGCTCAAACTCGATGAGGCGACCGATTGAGCCTTTGTCGACAACAACGTCGTTGAGGGCCAGATTAGAAGCGATGCTTTGCCCGTCACGCAAGACTTCGGCAACGAGCAACATGCGGTTTTCTGAGGTGAACCTGCCGCTGAGCAGATCGTCAAGACAGCTTAGCATGTCACAGCGCGCGATATCCGTCAGGAAGCCGAGGCGACCTTGATTCACGCCAACCAGGGGTACATCAAAACATGCCAGTTGCCGTGCCGCATTGAGCATGGTTCCGTCGCCGCCAAGCACGATCGCCAGATCAGCCCGCTCGCCAATCGCTGTAAAATCGCAACTCATCCAATTGCGCAAATCGACGGGCGCCTCTGAATGGCTGGCCGTCACTTTCTCGACAAGAACCCCAATTCCACGATCGTGAAGACTATTTGCCAGAAGGCAGAGCGATTCGGCAATCTCGCGACTGTGGTACTTTCCAATCAACGCGATGGTTTTGGGGGAAACAGGACATCCGCCGGATGAAGAAACTGGGTCATCATTCATGCTCCGAATTAAACCACAAATTAAATCGTTCTCTGCGTGTTCCTTTTTGGTTAAACCTTCTTTCTTTTTGTAGAATCATCGTCATGCTTGATGAACGCTCCAGAACACTGCTCAAGACCCTGGTCGAACGCTACATTGCAGACGGTCAGCCTGTCGGTTCGCGAGCGCTGTCAAAATTTTCCGGGCTCGATCTATCGGCAGCCACCGTCCGCAATGTCATGGCCGACCTTGAGGATATGGGTCTCATTGCCAGCCCGCACACCTCAGCCGGACGTGTACCGACACCGCGTGGTTATCGTTTCTTTGTCGATAGCCTGCTCATCATGCAACCGCTGGACAGTGAGAAGATTCACGCCATTGAAGGGCAACTCCATCCCTCGCAACCGCAACAACTGATCAGCAGTGCTTCGCATCTGCTCTCAGGTCTCACGCATTTTGCCGGCATCGTACTGACACCACGGCGCAAAACGCCAAGAATCCGGCAGATGGAGTTCGTCAGCCTATCCGACAAACGTATCCTGCTGATTCTGGTGAGCACCGATGGCGATGTACAAAACCGCATCTTGTTCACCGAACGCCCCTATTCGCCATCTGAACTCGTTGTCGCCACCAACTATCTCAACCAGTACTTTTCCGGCCACGAACTCGAACATATCCGCAGCCGGGTCAGAGACGACCTGCTCAAACTGCGTGGCGACCTGCATGGCTTGATGGAAGCTGCACTGACCGCAGGTGACGAAGCCATGAACCGAGCCGATGAACATTACATCATCTCTGGCGAACGCAATCTGCTTGAAGTGGAGGAGTTGTCGTCCAACATGAGACGGCTGCGCGAATTGTTTGATCTCTTCGAACAACGTACCGCCCTGATGCAACTGCTCGACATCTCGCACCGTGCCGACGGCATCCAGATTTTTATCGGCGGCGAGTCGGGGCTGGCGCCGCTCGACGAATGCAGCGTCGTCACCGCGCCCTACGAAGTCGACGGTCAGATCGTGGGGTCGGTCGGTGTCATTGGCCCGACGCGAATGGCCTACGAGCGCGTCATTCCGATTGTCGACATCACGGCCAAACTGCTCTCCTCCGCCCTCACCTACCGAGCCGACTCCTGATGTCACGCTACCTGCCTGAACCTGCCTACCGTCATGGCACAGCGGGAAAAACCGCCGTTTTGCTGATCAACCTGGGCACTCCCGAAGCACCAACCGCTCCGGCGGTGCGCTGCTATCTCAAGGAATTCCTCTCCGACCCACGCGTCGTCGAAATTCCGCGGGCGATCTGGTGGCTGATTCTCAACGGCATCATCCTCAACATCCGTCCCAGAAAATCGGCTGAAAAATACGCTGCGGTATGGATGCGCGAGGGTTCGCCATTAAAAGTGCATACCGAGCGACAGACCAAACTGCTGCGTGGCTTTCTCGGTAAGGCAGGACATCAGGTGGTGGTCGACTACGCCATGCGCTATGGCCAGCCATCGATTCCCGCAACCCTCTCCCGGCTTAAGGCCGAGGGTTGTACGCGCATCTTGCTGCTGCCGCTCTACCCGCAATATTCGTCGAGCACAAGCGCCACCGCATTCGACACCGCCTTTGCCTGGGCCGCCTCGATCCGCAACCAGCCGGAGATGCGAACGACAAGGAGTTTTGCCGACCACTCGGGCTACATCGAGGCCCTGGCCAATAGCGTCCGCGAGCACTGGATGAGCAATGGTCGCCCGGCCACGGCATACCGGCTAATCATGAGCTTTCACGGTGTTCCACGCCATACCCTCGACAAGGGCGACCCCTATCACTGCGAGTGCCATAAAACGGGGCGTCTGCTGGCCGAAGCCCTGAATCTTGGCGTTGATGACTACCAAATCTGCTTTCAGTCACGCTTTGGCCGTGCGCAATGGCTACAACCTTATACGGCGCCCACGCTCGCAGCGCTCGGCAAACAGGGTGTGCAGCAGGTCGACGTCATCTGCCCCGGCTTTCCTGCCGACTGCCTGGAAACCCTTGAAGAAATCGCCATTGAAGGCAAAGCCGAGTTCATCCAGGCCGGCGGCAAGGTTTTCAACTATATTCCCTGTCTCAATGAGCGTGATGACTGGATTCACGCCCTAGCCGATCTGGCCGCCATGCATCTGCAGGGCTGGCCAACCCGCAGCACGCCCGACCCGGCCACGCTTGAAATAACCGCCCTGCGTGCCAAAGCGCTTGGCGCCAGCAATTAGAGTCGCCCAAACTGAGCGCACTCAGGCCATCGCAGCATAAAACCGGATCAAATTACGCCCGGCTTCCTTGGCCTCATACATTGCCGTATCCGCCCGGTTGATGATGTCGTCCTGACTGGCATCATGACTGTTGAACAAGACCACGCCAATGCTCGCCGTGCACTGATGTTCGACCGTCGTTTCGGCTTTTCCGTCACGCTTGACGACCAGCAGATAGGGTTGCGCCAGGGCGATACGAATTTTCTCGGCAATGTGGCTGACCTGTGAAATAGACTCTGCCCTGTCCGCGACCAGCTCGCTGATCATCACCACAAACTCGTCGCCGCCGACGCGCGCCACGGTGTCCATTTCGCGGACACAGCTCTTCATGCGGGCGGCCACCTCGATCAGCAACAAATCGCCGATTTCGTGTCCGTGCGAGTCATTGAGCGGTTTGAAGTTGTCCAGATCAAGAAACATCACTGCACCATAACAACCCGTACGCGTGCTGGCAGCCATGGTCAGGCTCAGACGGTCCTTGAGCAGCCGGCGATTAGGCAGTTTGGTGAGCGGGTCATAGAAGGCCAGTTGACGCACCTGGTCTTCCATCTGCTTGCGCTCGGTGATGTCCTGAAAGAAACCGGAGACTCTGCGTTGTTCATGATCGGGTTTGCCTATGGCATGAACGCAGCGCAGATTGCCTTTGGCTGTAATGATTTCCAGCTCCAGATCGAAAGGCTCGCCATGCTCGATGGCGCGGCGCAAGGCCGACTCGATGAGCGGCCTGGACGTTGGAGTATAGAAAGCGATTCCATTTTCTACGCTCGGCTCGAAGTCACGGCCCACCTCATGAATGTCATAGATTTCCTCTGTCCATGTCTGCTTTCCGCTATCCATATTGAACTCCCAGCCGCCGACCTTTCCAATCCGTTCGGTCTCCTTAAGCAGGCGCTGGACCTTATCGATTTCCGCCTCGGCTTGCTTGCGTTCGGTAATGTTTCTGCTGATCCCGTGGTAGCCGGTAATCGTTCCCTGGGCATCACGCTCGGGGGTGGAAAGAATTTCAACCCAGATCAACCTGCCGTTTTTGCAACGCTGCTGTAACTCGATGGTCGACGCGCCGGTCCGCACGCCCCGCTGTTCAGACTCCTGCCGCCGGCGAACGCTTTCGCCGAAGGCGGCGACTCCCTCTGCGGTCAGGAATTCAGATACGTGGTGGCCAATGACTTCCTCGGCGCGGTAGCCGCGCAGCCATTCATCCGCCGGGCTGATATAGGTGAAACGGTTCTCGCAGTCCTGCTTCCAGACTACGTCAGACACGTCCTCGGTCAGTAGTCGATAGTGTGCCTCACTCTCCTTGAGTTTTTCTGCGGCAAGATTTCTCTCGATAGCGATACTGGCCAGACGGGCGGACTGTTCGATAATCGAAATATCGTATTCCGTAGGAGCGTGCGCATCACGATGATAGATGGCAAAAGTGCCCAGCACCCGATCAGTTGATGCACGAATCGGCTGCGACCAGCAGGCGCCAAGGCCGGCGCTGGCCGCCAGTGTCCTGTAGGGCGCCCAGAAGGGATGCGTCGCAATATCCTCGACGATGACACGCTCGCCGGTATAGGCCGCCGTGCCACAGGAAGCGACAGCCGCGCCAATCTCGATTCCATCAATGACGGCGTTGTAGAAATCAGGCAAGCTGGGCGCCACTCCCTGGCCCAGATGCTGACCCTGACTATCGAGCATCAGGATGCTGCATAGCATCGCTGGCTGGATCTGCTCGACACCGCGCACCAGCGCCTCAAGAATGACCGGCAAAGGCTTGCCGCCAGCCAGCAGTTCGAGAATACGGCTGCGAAACTGTTCATACTGCTCAGCTTGCTTAAGCGCGGTGATGTCAGTATGCGTTATGGTTACCCCGTGCTGCAAATCCTGCCCAAGTGGCGTAACGATCATCGAGAACCAGCGTTGCTGGCGCGTTGAATGACAGGGATACTCGAGGCTGAAGCTGGGGAGGCGACCGTCTAAAACGGCCTGGATGCCATCGCGGGCCTTGCGTGCACTCGGGGACGATGGGTCGGCCTCACACACTGCCAGATAGTTAGTGCCGATGTCGGCATGGGAAACTGGATGACCAGGCTCAACACTATTCTCAACGGAAAAGTTCCGCCAGCGTTCATTGACCGCCTGAATGACTCCAGCGCGATCAATCACCGCAATTTCGGCAGCTACCGAATTCAGGACAACGTTCTTGAAGGCCTCGCTTTCCTTCAATGCTTTTTCCGCAAGTTTGCGCTTGGTAATGTCATGAGACACGACAACGACGCGTGTCACTCGGCCTTTGCCATCCTTGATCACGCTGCCCCGCGATTCCATTTCGCTGATGCTGCCATCCGCCTTCAGGAGGCGATAAACGAGCTGGCGACCGATGCCGGTTTTCATCGTTTCCCTGAAAACCCGTTTGACACGTTTCCGATCCTCCGGATGAATTTCGGCAAAGGAATCCGTTCCGCAAAGATCGCTTGTCGCCCCCAGAAATTGCAGGAATGAAGGGCTGTTGTAAAGTCGTTTTCCCTTCGGATCGAGAACGGCAATAAAATCGCTAATGTTTTCGGCGATTAGATGAAAAAACTCCTTCTGCTCACGCAAAACCTCGTCCGCATGTTTGCGCTCGCTGATATCACGCACAAAAAAGAAAAATTCCCCGCCCTCAATATCACGGTAGGTGACGCTCACTTCGGCGAACCAGATTGACCCATCCTCGCGGCGGTGTGTCGATTCAAACTGGCCGCTCCCGGTACCGACGATGTGCTTGATGTGCATTGCGGTTTCGGCAGCACTCTCCGGTGTTTCCAGATCATGAATGTGCATGCCCAGTAGTTCTTTGCGCGTGTAACCAGACTGCTGGCTGTAGACCGCATTGACGTCAATCAGCACACCCTCCGAATCAACGTGCCAGTAACCATCTCTAGTGGCCGCCAGGATGCTGCAGAGGGTTTCGTGGCTTTCAAATAGTGCGCTTTCGGCCTGCTTGCGTTCACTGATGTCGATCAGGGCAAGGCTCACCCCGGTAGAGCGTCCTGCCGCTGCGACCGAATCAATATCCGCTTCGGAGCATATTCTCTGGCTAACGCAATCAAGTTGGGCTTGTAAAACCGTGCCGTCGCCACGTGACAAAGCCAGTTCTATCGTTTTTTTCTCGCCGCATTCTTGCACCTTGAGGAACAAGCGCTCCCAGCGATCCTGGTCCTGCGGAATGACGAACAAGGCAAAGCGCTTGTGCAGAAGACTATTTCGATCCCACTTCAGGAGCCTGGCGCCAGTGAGGTTGATTTCATCAATCTGGCCCTCGGGCGTGAGGATCAGGTAGCCGACCGGGGCGAACTCATAAAGATTGACATAACGGTCACGCGCTTCCTCAAGGGCAAGCTGCATCTGCCGCAATGCATCGTTCTGCATTTCAAGCTCGATCTCGTGCGCTCGCAGATCGTTTAACCGTTCATGCGGCAATTCCCCGACCGGTCGCGCAGGAACATCAGCCGCCGCACGCCGTTGTGAGTCGTTTTTTTTCTTATTGTCGGGTAGGTTCATGGGCCTCCCTTCCTGATCGGGACGCCACGGTTTTCAAGTGTCAAATCAGTTGAAACTCGTGCAGCCGATCATTTCTACGCCAAGCATGGGATACATGCTTGGCTATATATTACGCTTGCCAGACCGATTTGTTCACAGATACACACCGACATAGAATAGCGATTGCGCAGTCAATCAGGAACGTTCGGACGGCGGCGCGACCTTGAAGATTTCCGCCAGCGTGGTAACCCCCGCAGCGACCTTCATGGCGCCAGAAATGCGCAGGGGTTTCATGCCTTCGCGATACGCCAGATCGCGAATCTTGGCCACATCGGCGTTGTCGCTGATCGCCTGTTTCATGTCCGGCGACAGCATGAGGATTTCGTAGAGACCAACCCGCCCGCGGTAACCGGTCATGCGGCAGTCAAGACAACCGACCGGATGCTGGAACTGTGCCGGGCGATTGGCTTTCCATGGTGCGACCAGGCGATCCCACATGGCCTCATCCTCGGCACTCGCCGGACTCGACTTCTTGCAATTCGGGCAAAGCACGCGCACCAGGCGCTGGGCCATGACGCCAAGCACTGTCGCGCTGATCAGATAGGATGGCACGCCCAGATCAAGCAGACGCGTTACTGCCGCTGGCGAGTCGTTGGTATGCAGGGTGGATAGCACCAGATGCCCGGTCAGTGCGGCCTGGATGGTCACCTCGGCAGTTTCCAGATCCCGTATTTCGCCAACCATGATGATGTCTGGATCCTGACGCATCAGCGCGCGCACACCCTGGGCAAAGTCCAAGTCAATAGCGTTCTGCACCTGCATCTGGTTGAACGCCGGCTCGACCATTTCAATCGGATCCTCGATGGTGCACACATTGACCGCAGACGTCGCCAGCTGTTTGAGCGTCGAGTAAAGCGTCGTCGTTTTTCCTGAACCGGTCGGGCCGGTGACCAGAATAATACCGTTGGGGCTTTCCGACATGACCTTCCAGCGCGCCTGATCATCTTCGGAAAAACCCAGGTCGATAAAATTGCGCACCAGTACTTCAGGGTCAAAAATCCGCATCACCATTTTTTCGCCAAACGCCGTCGGCAGCGTCGACAAACGCAGCTCCGCTTCCTGCCCGTCGGCGGTTCGCGTCTTGATGCGCCCATCCTGCGGGCGACGCTTTTCAACGAGGTCCATGCGGCCAAGAATCTTGATGCGGCTGACCATCGCCGCCATCACGCTCATCGGTATCTGGTAGACCTGGTGCAGCACACCGTCGATGCGGAACCGCACAATACCAATCTCGCGTCGCGGCTCGATGTGGATATCGCTGGCGCGCTGCTCAAAGGCGTACTGCCAGAGCCAGTCAACAATATTGACGATATGCTGGTCGTTGGCGTCGAATTGGCGATTGGTTCGCCCCAATTCGACGAGTTGCTCGAATGAAGAAAGCCCTGAACTTTGTCCGCCAAGTTGCGTCGCCTTCTTGACCGAGCGTGCAAGGTTATAAAACTCGACCAGATAGCGCGCCACATCAACCGGGTTGGCAATGACCCGACGGATGCCCTTTTTGACGATCGGCTGGATCTCTTTTTCCCAGTCGCGCAAATAGGGCTCAATGGTCGCCACCACAACTTCATGGGCAGTAACCTGTACCGGAAGAATGCCAAAGCGCGTGGCATAGGCGCTCGACATAACGTCGGTCACCGCCGTGAAATCGATTTTCAGCGGGTCGATGTGGTAATACTCCAACCCGATCTTGCCGGCAAACCACTCCGAAAGGTCCTCCAGCGTCAGCGAACGATGCGGCGCCAGTTGCGATTTCCATTTCTGATCGGCAACGATCGCCAGCGGATGCGCGACCAGACGCTTCAGGCGACTCTCGGCAATCAGCGTGTCCGCTTCGGGTTGGGCAACCAGCCCATCAGCCACCAGCATACCGAGAACCTCGGCCATCGTCAGGCGGTGTTCAGGAACGGTATTCGCCATCTGGTCGGACATAAGGAGCATTCAAATGTGGTGATTCATGGACTATACCCGACAAGACGCAGGCGGCTCAATGGTGATGACAATGCCTACGCGCAGGCGAAGGGCATGAAAAAATGGGGACCACTTTGCTCCCTTGTTGCTTGGTGCTTTGTCTTGGGCAGACTACAATGACCGGTTGATATAAGGCTCGAAACCCCGGGCAGCATTACCCATGAGGTCCCCTTGATGAAAACCCTGCTTTTTGTTGTTTCACTGGCGGTCGCATTGATCGCCATGCCGGTCATCGCCCAGCAAGGACCGGCCGGCGTTCCCGGCGCTCCTGGATTGGCGCCACTGCCGCCGTTCCCACACTCCCCGCCGGCCCCACCCGTCGCACCGAGCCAGCAGGTCAAGCGCAGTCCGGCAGATTGCAGCAAGGCCAGGGACATCGAGCAATGCCAGGCACGTCAAGAAGCGCGCCACAAGGTGCTCGAATCCTGCAAGGACAAGAGCGGTGTGCAGTTCAAGCAGTGCGTGGGGGAAAAAATGCCGCCCACCGATTGCAGCAAATCAGCCGATCCGGCGCGCTGCCAGCGGCACCAGAAAGCACGTGAGTTGTGCAGGGACAAGCTCGGCAATGAGCACCGCCAGTGCCTGCGGGACAATCTCATGCCGAAGAAGTAGAAAGCGCCGCTGCGTAGCGGAACGGCAGATGATCATTCGCGTCATCCCGATACGCTACGACCGCGCTGCCCTGCCGCTCGAGATGCCGACCGATCAGTTCGCGCATCGCCGGATCGACGATCCAGTGCGCTGAGTGCACCAGCGTTGGCGTGAAGCCACGTGCGATCTTGTGCTCGCCGCCGGCACCGGGCTCGAAGCGGCGTAGCCCCTCGCGCAGACAATAGTCGATTCCCTGATAGAAACAGAGTTCGAAATGCAGGCTGTGATAGTGGCCATTGCAGCCCCAGTAACGGCCATAAAGCGCTTCATCGCTGCGAAAACAGAGTGATAGCGCGACCGGAGCATGCCCATCACGGGCAATGAAGAGAACCATCCGCCGCCCCAGGGCCAACGCCAGTTCGGCGAAACACGCTGGCGACAATACCGCAAGGTTGTTGAATTTTTCAAAGGTTGACGCGTAGAGCGCATGAAGAACAGGCCATTCGGCCGGGTTGACGTCGTCGCCGTGACGCACTTCGATAATCAGGCCACTGTCCCTGACCCGTCGCCGCTCGGCCTTGACTTTGCGCCGCTTGTCAGCGGCAAAGGTCGCCAGATAGCCGTCAAAATCGCCGCATGCGCTGTCCAGCCAGTGAAACTGAACGTTATTGCTGGTCAACAGGCCGGCCCCTTGCAGTGCCGCCCGGTCTTCTGCGCCGGGAAATGCGACGTGCCACGACGAGGCCTCATATTCAGTCGCCAGAGCCTGCGCGCCGGCTATCAGCGCACTGCGAATCCTCGACGCATCGACGCCCTCGGCCACCAGCAGGCGCGGCCCCACGGCCGGCGTATGCGGCAAGCCACTGAGCAGTTTCGGGTAATAAACCCGACCAAGCTGCTGGTACGCCGACGCCCACGACCAGTCATGGATAAAATCCCCGTGCGAGTTGAACCTGACGTAGAGGGGCAGCAGACCAAGCACCGTCCCCCGCTCATCAGAGGCCACCAGATGACGCGCCAGCCAACCGCAATCGCGCCCGGCCGCCCCGTGCCGCTCAAGGATCGTCAGAAAATCGGCATTAAGGAAGGGGTGAGCAGGCGGGCAGAGGCGAGACCAGACCTCGCGCGGGATCGTTTCGGCGCCGGAGTGAGGGGTAACCGTAATGCGGTTCATAGTGGCGCACCTTCAGAGTCAACCCATGGCGGACCACGGGTCGGAACTTCGGTTCCCTTGCCTGAGCCGTTTAACGACAAGACAAAATCGGCAAACCTTTGGTAAGCAGGTACAATTCTTCACCCATTACATGCTGAATGACCGTCAGCATTATTCCGATCACTACCCTTGCGCAGAGCACATCATGAAACAACTTGAAATGTCCCTCCCGATGGCCCTGATGGCCACCGCCTTAATCCTGATCAACAGTGGCTGTGGCAAGCAAAGCAGCGCCCCCGCCGAAAGTAAGCCCGTAGCAATCCAGGCAGCCGCTCCGATCAATGCTGATGTCCTGTCGCTGGTCGAGTTCAAGATCGCCAAAAACCAAGCGGGCAAGTCCGTATTGAAGGGCAGCGTCAGCAACTCATCCAGCCAAGCTATCGTACACGCCACGGCGGAATTCAAGTTGCTCGATAAAGACGGCAAGGAGATCGGCACGGCGATGCCCAGTGTGGATAATCTCGGCGCCAAATTCTCGTGGAATTTTGAAGTGGAAATTACGCCGGAAGACGCCGCCTCGGCCAAATTCTCTGGCTTTACCACAAAGTAAGCGGCAGTCAGGACGCTGCGACCACCGATGTGCAGCAGCCCCGCCGTGGCGCACATCGACCTCGAACAGATCAGCACGCTGACGCTGGCGCATTACAACCAGTGCGCCGAAGCGTACCGCCTGGGTACGCGCGAGCACGATGTGCGGCAAAACATTGACGCCTTGTTGCGGCACATCCCTGGCCCGCCGCCGTTCACGATTCTTGATTTTGGCTGCGGCCCGGGACGTGACCTCAAAGTTTTCGCCAGGCTCGGCCACCGGCCGATCGGGCTCGATGGCGCCGAGCGTTTCGCGCAGATGGCACGCACCGAAAGCGGCTGCGAGGTATGGGAGCAGGATTTTCTCAAGCTTGACCTACCCGACGAGCACTTCTCCGGCGTATTTGCCAACGCTTCGCTGTTTCATGTGCCGAGCCAGGAACTGCCCTGCGTGCTACGCCAGTTGCATAGCGCGCTGAAAGCCGGCGGCGCCCTCTTTTGCTCCAACCCGCGCGGCGACAATAGCGAAGGCTGGAGCGGCGGGCGCTACGGCGCCTACCATGACCTTGAAACCTGGCGCAGCCACATGACCGATGCCGGCTATGTCGAACTTGAACACTATTACCGTCCGCCCGGATTGCCCCGCGAGCAACAACCGTGGCTGGCCAGTGTCTGGCGCAAGCCAGCGACCTGAACCACAACCAAACCAGAGAACAAGCCCATGAGCCACGCCATGCCCCCGCTGACCCCCCTGGAAGCCCGACTGCTTGGCGTCCTGGTCGAAAAGGAAAAGACAACACCCGATGTCTACCCTTTGACCGTCAATAGCCTTGCTTCGGGCTGCAACCAGAAGAGTTCGCGCGAACCGGTGATGAACGTCAGCGAAAGCGAGATACAGGCTGCGCTCGAGGACTTGCGTGGCCGCCTGTTGGTACTGGAAACCTATGGCGCTTCGGGCCGCGTGCTGCGTTATGCGCAAAACTTTGGAAAAATCTATGGCCTCCCGTCAGCCAGCGTCGCATTGCTCACCGGACTGATGTTGCGCGGCGCGCAAACGGTCAGCGAGTTGCGCGCCAATTGCGAGCGGCTGTACCACTTTGACGATGCATCTTCGGTAGAGGCCTATTTGGAAGAACTGGCGCAGCGCAGCAGCGGCGCGCTGGTGAGCAAACTGCCCAAGCAGGCTGGTTCAAGGGAGCGTCGCTGGGCGCATCTGCTGTGCGGAGATCATCCCTTGCAGGCGGCGGCAGCGGAAGGGAGCAAGGATGGCGAACCGGGCAGCCTGCAACAGCGGGTTGAACGGCTCGAACAGGAGATGAGCGAACTACGCGCCGAGCTACGCGCCTTGAGCGGCGAGATAACCCGGCTATAGTCGACCTGTGAGGTTTCCGGCCTTGATGAGCTTGGGCACTCCGTGCCCAAGCATCCCAAGCGTCGGACAGAGTACTCGACCTATTTAGCGGATAGCGCCAGCATCAGGTCGTTGATGCGCTTGACGAAGCCCGCCGGATCGTCAAGCGTGCCGCCTTCGGCAAGGGTCGCCTGTTCAAGCAGCAGGTTGGCCCAGTCATCGAAACGCGACTCTTCGTATTTCAAACGCTGCACCGCCGGGTGCTTCGGGTTGATTTCAAGAATCGGGCGACTTTCCGGCGCTTTCTGCCCGGCGGCCTTGAGAATGCGTGCCAGATTGCCGCCCAGGTCGTGCTCGTCAGCGACGATACAGGACGGTGAATCGGTCAGACGATGTGTTACGCGAACGTCCTTGACCTTGTCGCCGAGCGTTGTTTTAATCCTGTCGAGCAGATCCTTGTACTCGTCGGCGGCCTTTACGGCCTCTTCCTTCTCGGCTGCATCTTCCAGCGTACCCAGATCGAGACCACCCTTGGCCACGGATTGCAGGGACTTGCCGTCAAACTCGGTAAGGTTGCCGGTAACCCACTCGTCGACGCGGTCAGACAGCAGCAGCACTTCGATACCCTTCTTGCGGAAGATTTCGAGATGCGGGCTGTTCTTGGCGGCAGTGAAGGTTTCGGCGGTGACGTAATAAATCTTTTCCTGGCCCTCCTTCATGCGAGAGACATAATCGGCCAGCGAGACGACTTCATCCGGGGTGTTGGCATGGGTCGACGCGAAGCGCAACAGCTTGGCGATACGATCCTTGTTGGCAAAGTCTTCGCCGGTCCCTTCCTTGAGCACGCGGCCAAACTCTTTCCAGAAGGTCGCATATTTTTCCTGCTCGGCAGCGTCTTCCGATTCCGCAAGGCCTTCAAGCAGACTCAATACCTTCTTTACGCAACCGCCACGGATCGTATCGATGTCGCGCGACTCCTGTAGAATTTCGCGCGAAACGTTAAGCGGCAGGTTGTTGGAGTCAACGATTCCGCGCACGAAGCGCATGTAAACCGGCATCAACTGCTCGGCGTCGTCCATGATGAAGACACGGCGCACATACAGTTTCACGCCATGGCGCGCACCGCGATCAAGCAGGTCAAACGGCGCTTTCGACGGGATGTAGAGTAGCTGGGTGTATTCCTGCTTGCCCTCGACCTTGGCATGCACGTAGGCCAGCGGATCTTCAAAATCATGGGCGACGTGCTTGTAGAACGCTTTGTACTGCTCGTCGGCGATTTCCGACTTGGGTCGCGCCCACAACGCCGAGGCCTGATTGACGGTTTCCTCCTCGTCGGTAGTGATCTGCTCACCCTTCTCCTGATTCCACTCCTCCTTTTTCATGATGATCGGCAGAGTGATGTGATCGGAGTACTTACGCACTGTCTGACGCAGCTTCCAGCCGGAAAGGAATTCGTCCTCGCCCTCGCGCAGATGCAGGGTAACCTCAGTGCCACGTCCGGCCTTCTCGACCATCTCGACCGTGAATTCGCCCTCGCCAGCAGATTCCCATTTGACAGCCTGGTTGGCTTCCAGCCCGGCGCGACGGGAGATCACGGTGACCTTGTCGGCGACGATGTACGAGGAGTAGAAGCCGACACCGAACTGGCCGATCAGGTGTGCGTCCTTGGCCTGATCACCGGTCAGCGCCGAGAAAAACTCGCGCGTGCCGGACTTGGCGATAGTTCCAAGGTGCTCGACGGCTTCGTCGCGCGACAGGCCGATACCGTTGTCGGAGATGGTCAGGGTGCGCGCCGTTTTGTCAAAGGCAAGGCGGATTTTGAGTTCGGAATCATCGCCATAAAGCGCGCTGTTATTGAGCGCTTCAAAGCGCAAGCGGTCGCAGGCGTCGGACGCGTTGGAGACGAGCTCGCGCAGGAAAATTTCCTTGTTGCTGTACAGCGAGTGAATCATCAAATTCAATAGCTGTTTGACTTCGGTCTGAAAACCCAGTGTTTCCTTGTTGGCGCCCATTAAATACTCCGTTGAAAATAGTGGTCTGAACTAGGCCGGAGGCGCGTGCACACCCGGCGACGCGAGCTTACATTGGGTCAAGCTCGGCTATTTCAAGCCCTTGGTTTCAGTGCAGGCTAATCAGCCGCATTCAACGCGGTTGCGACCGGCGTGCTTGGCGCGATAGAGCGCGTCGTCAGCGCGCGCCAGTAAACTGTCGAGGCTGTCGCCGGCTTGCAGCAGTGCAACGCCGATACTGACGGTAAAACTGATCGGCCCGCTATCCTGAAAAACAAAACTTGTCAGCTCAACAGCTCGGCGCAAGCGTTCGGCGATCTGCAAGCTCACCTCACTACCGGTTTCCGTCAACACCACTGAAAATTCTTCGCCGCCGATACGACCGAGCAGATCAAAGGCCCGGGTTTCGCTGATCAGCACCCTGGAAAAAACACGCAAAGCCTCATCCCCGGCGGCGTGACCATAACGGTCGTTGACCCGCTTGAAAAAGTCAAGGTCGATCATCAACACCGCCAGATCGCGCTTGAAACGACAGCTACGGCGCAACTCGGCCTCGGCACTCTCCATGAAATGAGCACGATTGCTAAGCTCGGTCAGTTGATCGGTCGTCGCCAGACGCTTGAGCTCGGAAATCTGTTGCCAGCGTTCAACGGCTACCGAGGCCAGCCGGGTGGCATGCCCAATGACCGTCAAATCATTGTCATCCGGATGTTTTGTCTGAGTGTAGTAAATGGCAAAGACACCCAAGAGCTGACGAGCAGCAGAGAAAAACGGAGTCGGCCAGCAAGCGTTCAGGCCGCACCGCCTGGCCAGATCAGCATGGCTGGTCCACAGCGAACTGCTGGCGATATCTTTAAAAAGCACCTGCTCACCGAAGAAAACATCCGCGCCGTAGGAACGGTCTGCAGGCCCGACAGACGCAGCCTCAGCCACCTGCAAATACTCTGGCGGCAAATTCGGTGCAGCGCCGAGACGAAGAACGCCATCGTCGGCGAGTAACAGGATCGAACACAGTGCGCCGGGCAGATGTATTTCCATACGCCGGCACAGCGCCTCAAGAATAACCGGCAAATCGCTGCCACCGGCAATCAGTTCAAGAACATGATGATCGCTGACCATCAGCGCATCGACACGTTTCCATTTAGTGACATCCATGGAAGCGCCAAGCAGCAGAGGGGCACCTTCGACCTGAATCATGCGCTTCTGACCCAGCAGAGTTCGCCCATCGGCCAACAGCTCTTCGCGGATCAAGGTCTGATTGCTCGAGCGAACCTTTGCGTCATCGTCAATCATGGGCCCGGCTATTTCAGCCGGAAACATCTCGGCATCGCATTTCCCGATAATTTCGGCCAGTGGCCGACCAATCGTCTGTGCTGTCATTTCGTTGGCAATAATCAATCGTCCCGCCTCATCCTTGACGAAAACATTAATCGGCAGGGCGTTGAGAACGGCTTCGGTCAGGCTCGCCTGACGCACGAGTTCGCGTTGCGTCTGGAGAAGTTTCTCGGTTTTCAGTTCCAGCGCGGGAAGCAAACTATCGACATAGGCGTGCTCGATATTTTCGAAAAGGTCACGAAAGGTCAGCAGGCCAACCAGCACCTGCTGATCGTCAATCACGCCCAGATGCCGAATCCGATTCCGGGAAAACAGACTGCGCGCCTGAAACAGCGTGGCATCTCGACGAATCGTCAGCAACGGGAAACTGGCCAGCTCGCCGGCACTCGCCGTCAACTTTTTCGCCCCCAGCGCCCCGACCACGTCGCGCATGGTAATGATCCCGTAGCCTTGCCCGGAACGAATGACGACAGCATCAATATTGAGATTGCGCATTAATTGACGAACATCATTGAACGAGGTGTTCGCGTCCACACAAACGGGGTCTCCCGGGACCAGGGACGCCACGCTATTTGCAGGAAGAAAAAATTCTGCGGCCTGGTTGCAAACCACGTCAGTCTGCGAAATGATGCCCAGAGGGCTGCCCTGGGAATCATTCACCAGAAAGTGCCGCACCCCCGCCAAACGAAAGCTGCGGGCCACTTCACCCAGAGTGGCCTGCGCCGCAATGCTCTTCACCGGAGCACTCATGAAGGCTGACACCGGCTGCTCAAGATCATTTACCGAACGCCATGCTCCCGCCAGCACGTCTGTTTCGGTCCAGATTCCGACCGGCTTGCCTGCGTCGACAATCAGGATCGACCCGCAATGCGCATCATGCATGCGCGCCGCCGCCTCACGCACGGACATTGATGGCGCACATTCGAGCAGATCACACTGCATGAACGCATGGACGGGCAAATCAACACTCAAGCTTCGATACTCCGATAGTCAATTTCAAGCACTTCAACCTCACGCCAACCAAGCGGACTCTGGAAACGCACCCGATCGCCTGCTCGTGACTTGAGCAGCGCCCGCGCCAAGGGCGACACCCAACTGATTCGTCCGCGCATGAAGTCAGTCTCGTCGACACCGACGATCTGATAAATCTGTTCATGCCCCTGCTCATCTTCGATCGTGATCGTGGCGCCAAAAAAAACCTGATCCGGATTTTCCTGGCGCGCCGGATCGACGACCTCGGCCAGATCCAGCCGCCTGGTCAGAAATCGGATGCGCCGGTCAATCTCACGCAAACGTCGCTTGCCGTAAATGTAGTCACCATTTTCCGAGCGATCCCCATTCAACGCCGCCCAATGCACAACCTCGACAATATGCGGACGTTCTGTCCGCAACAGTTGATCGAGCTCGCTCTTGATCCGTGCATAGCCTCCTGGCGTGATGTAGTTACGGCTTCCCTGCGGCAGGGTCAGCCCAACCTCGGGTTCATCCGCCTCAGTGTCGCCGTCAGCTTCCTTGGTGAACGCCTTGTTCATGAAATAAGGGCAGTTAATTCAAAAGAAACGTCTCAATAAAAACGGCGCAGGCCGAACAACCCGCGCCGCATTGAGTCGCGCCGATCGATCAATAACCGATATTGAACGCCTCAACGTCAACGCGAATAGTGTCGCGCCCCAGGGCCAGTGCGGTGTATCGGGCAAACTGCGTAGCCCACATCTTGCCATCGATAAAGCGCTGTTCGCCGCCATAGCGGGCAATGTTGAGTATCTTGTCGATGATCAACACCTTGCCCACCGGGTTACTGGGTTCACATTTCAGCTCGGAAAACTCCTTGTCAAACCAGCGACGCGCTTCCTCCGGCGAGCTTTCAGAGAGTTCGGCCTGAGAAAACCTGAATTGATATTGTTTGTCTTTACCAAACGAAACGATCACGTGATAAAGCATTTTCCTTCTCCAGCAGATGGCAACGGTCGTAACCTTGAGCCACCATTCTATTCGCAAAAACTCCTCAATGCTGCAAGTCTCGAATACGCGCACTGAATTAATTGTCGGAATACGCGCCTTCGTATCCTTCAGTTACCCCCGCGTTGTTTTTCCCCCGAGCCGAGCCTACTATACCGAATGTCAACAATGGACCCCCGGATGATGCTAACCGAAGAAGAAATAAGCTATGCACGCACCAAACTGAATGAACTTCAGGTAGAGCATCGCGACCTCAATCTGATCATCGAACACCTAATCAGCACGCCATTGCCTGAACAGGACCAGTTGTTGATCCATCGTCTAAAAAAACGAAAGCTGCTACTCAAGGACAAAATCTACCAGCTTGAAAAAATGCTGGTGCCGGACATTCCGGCATAAGTCTGGGCGGGCTTGGTGAATACGGCGACCTCATCTCACAAGAAGAAGTGGCCAAGATACCAAAAAACGGCGGCAATCAAGGCGCTGCATGGAATGGTCAGAACCCAGGCCCAGACGATGGTTCCGGCCAGTCCCCAGCGTACCGCCGAGAGCCTTTTCGTGGCGCCTACCCCAACAATGGCGCCAGTGATGGTATGCGTTGTTGACACCGGGATACCGAGCGCCGTGGCAAAAAACAGCGTCGCCGCCCCGCCAGTCTGCGCACAAAAACCACCCACCGGGCGCAGATTAGTGATCTTCTGCCCCATCAGCTTGATAATTCGCCAGCCGCCAAAAATCGTCCCCAGGCCAATTGCAGTGTAACAGGACGCCACCACCCAGAAGGGCATAGGATCGCCGTTCTGCATAACTCCTGCGGACAGCAGCAACATCCAGATAATACCGATGGTCTTTTGCGCATCATTGCCGCCGTGACCCAGGGCGTAGGCCGACGCTGAAATCAACTGCAACCGACGCGACCAGGTATCAACGCGCCGCGGCGTACTTCTGCGGAAGACCCAGGAGACCAGGATCATCATCAGCGAACCGAGCGCCATACCCAGCAGTGGCGAAATCAGGATAAAGGCGACCACCTTGATGACGCCGGACGTAATCAGCGAACCTGGCCCGGCATGCGCTATCGCGGCGCCGATCAGGCCGCCGATCAGGGCGTGCGATGACGATGAAGGGATGCCGTAATACCAGGTAATGACGTTCCAGGCGATGGCGCCAACCAGGG
This sequence comes from Propionivibrio sp., assembly GCF_029255185.1. GTDB lineage: Bacteria > Pseudomonadota > Gammaproteobacteria > Burkholderiales > Rhodocyclaceae > Propionivibrio. Next base: position 1,356 of record NZ_JAPUVO010000131.1, on the reverse strand, counting down.
CGCCAAAGACAACGTAATAATCGATGGCCGAAGGCTCGATGGTTCCCTTGCCAACGGTTGCCGCGACCTTGAGTTCAAAAATAAAAATGGCCGCCACATTGCAAAAAGCGGCCATGGTGACTGCCGTATGGGGTTTCATGACACGGGTCGAGACCACCGTGGCAATGGCATTGGCGGCGTCATGAAAACCATTCATGAAATCGAAGGCCAGAGCCAGAAAAACGAGGAACACAAGGACACCCAGACTGATGGTCGAAGTTGCCATGGCTGGTGCCGCTCAGGAATTCTCGAGGACGATGCCTTCGATGATGTTCGCCACATCCTCGCAGCGATCCGTCACGGTTTCAAGAAGTTCGTAGATTGCCTTGAACTTGATCAATTCGCGAACGTCCGGCTCTTCCCGGAATAATCTGGACATGGCTCCGCGCATTTCACGATCAGCCGCCGATTCGAGCTGATCGATCTCGTGGCAGATCTTGAGAATTTCCGGCCCGTTGTCCATCGACGGCAGCAGAGCCACCGCGGCACGTACCCGCTCACAGCAAGAGCGGCAAAGTTCACTAAGGTTAACGGCTTCGGTCGTTATGTGCCTGACATTGTAAAGCGTCACCGTATGCGCGACATCCTGGATCAGATCGAGGATGTCATCAAGGCGGGTAATCAGTTGATGAATCTCTTCGCGATCAAGCGGCGTGATAAAGGACTTGTGCAATTGCCGCATCGTCTCGTGGGTAATGCCATCGGCACGATTCTCGATGACATCAATGATTTCGCAATGCTTGGCCGCATCCTCGTCAGAGTCGTTCAGCACCGACAGCAAAGCAACCAACGCCTCGCTACCCAGCACAACCTGCTCGGCATGTGCGTTGAAGAGTTCAAAAAACTTGCCCTCCTGGGGCATAAAACGAGCAAACATGGATTCGCTTTTGGAGTATGGCAACGGCGCAAATTTTACCATTTCACAGCGCCGTGCATACGGGAATGCGAATCGAAACAGCTACTACCTCAACCCCTTGCATACGGCCTGCATCAAAGACAACTATGACTAAACGGTGGCGCAGGGTCCGGGCAGGACGTTATCGACAACACCGACACCACGCCAGACAAGACCGACACCCTGCTCATCGATGGCCTCGCCGGCAACGACACGATTCGCAGTCTGGGCGGAAATGACACGATTTCCGGTGGCCCCCGACATCGCCCCGAGCGACGTAGTGCTGGCACGTTTCACGGGGGGCGGCGTTGAATACGATCATCTGCAGATCGGCATCAAGGGCAGCACGAACACCATCAGCCTGCACAACTACTTCACCCGGCAGGACGACTACTACAAAATCGAGCGCATCGAATTTGCCG
>NZ_JAPUVO010000130.1 GCF_029255185.1 Propionivibrio sp. | reverse complement strand
TGCCGGTGAGCGGGAACTGGGCTTTGACTACGCCTCAGACGGGCGGGGCAGTCACCCGTTCCAGCCGGTAGACGACACCGGCGCGGTCTTCGGCATTCCTCAGATACCAACCACGCTGCCAACGCTTGATGAATTGATCGGGCTCGATGGCTTGACTGCCAAGAACGTTGATCAACACGTGCTGGCATTGACCGCCGACCAGGAGAAGTCGCAGGTATACACCTTGCATGCTGAACTGGAAGGTATGCGTCTGGCCGAAACCTTCGAGCGACTTCTCGCGGGCTGGCAAGAGCAGGGCTATCGCCTGGTCAGTTGCCGTGAGTTGTTTGCCACCTTGGATACGTCCAGCCTGCCACGACATCACGTCACCTACGGCCAGATTGCCGGACGCAGCGGCAATCTGGCCTTGCAGGGTCCGAGCGCTGACGGCGTGGGTGGCCTGCAGCGGTCATCCTGACGACGATTTCAGTGCCGATTTTCCCGGTCATGAGTGGGCTTTTCCTTGCCGTTCAAGCCAGGGAAAAGCCGCGATCAAGACTAAATCTTTGCCGCTTCTTTCTTCGCTTCCATGATTGCCGCGACAGTTTCCTTCGACGCGTTGGCGAACGAACCGCCGAGCAACGACTCGGCGCCTACCTTGTCGCCGCCTTCCACCTTCTTCACAACATCGGCTGCGCAGACATGAAAGTTGGCGTGCTTTTTGATCAGGTCCTGGTAGTGCGACGCTGCCTTGAATTTGGCACCTTCGCCGTAAATCCATTTACCGAGATCACAAAGATTGTCCTTGCATACCGTCGTGCTGCTGAGCTTTTCCGTGCTCGTGCCGTCGATAAACTGATTCAGTCTGACCTTCCACTTGATATGAGCAGCAATTGCGTCATCGAAGTTCATTGATGGTCCTCCTCTTTTACTCGGGTCAAAAAATCGGCATGGGCAAGCCTCACTTGAATCGCTTGAGGCTCTCCTGCAGGGTGCTGGACAAGTCGCGCAGGCGTCGCGCTGCCCCCGCGTTGTCATTAAGGGCAGCGGCGGATTCCTCGGACATCTTGGCAATCTGCTCGACACTACTGGAAATTTGCTGTGTTGCTACCATCTGCTCGTGAATCGCGCCGGTAATATCGTTAACCACAGCGACTACACGCTTGGCGCTGTCTCTGATCTGCCCGATCGACTCGCCGCCCTGCTCGGCCAGTCCGACACCCTTGGTTGCCTGAGCTACGCCGGATTCCATGCTGGCGACAGCGCCATGAGTCCCCGACTGAATACTGCCGATGGTCCTGGCAATGTCGGCAGTCGACTGAGTCGTCCGTTCGGCAAGCTTTCTCACCTCATCGGCGACGACGGCAAAGCCGCGCCCCTGCTCACCGGCGCGGGCGGCTTCGATGGCGGCATTGAGTGCCAGCAGGTTGGTCTGGTCGGCAATTTCCTTGATGGTATTGACGATTGAGGAGATCTGCGCAGATTGTTGGCCGAGTTCCTCAATCGTCGTCGCAGCCGAGTTCACCGCGTCCGCCAGCCGGCGGATTTCGTCGACCGCCTCCTGGATCACCGCCGCGCCGCTGTCGGCCACGCAACCGGCCTGCCGCGACAGCGTGAAGGCTTCGTTGGCGCTTGTCTCCACCAGACCCATGCTGATCGTCATTTGCATCACGGTAACCGAGATCGACGATGCCGCATCTGACTGCCCACTGGCATGTGCCGATAGCGCTTCGGTAGCCTTCATCATTTCGTCGGCGGCACGGCCGAGGTGTTCCGCATCCTTGCCAATGTCGGCAATCACCCCGCGCAGGTGTTCCTGCATGTCCTTCATGCCGGCTAGCAGACTGTCTTTATCACCCGCACGACAATTAACCGGGGTGGAAAGGTCTCCCCCGGCAATTCGGCGAGCCATTGCAACCGCCTGCTGCGGATCGCCGCCGAGTAAACGGAGCAGGTCCCGCCGCAACAACACGAGTGGCACGGTCACGAAGATCGCGACGAGCAGTCCCCAGAACATGAACTTTAGCGCCTCGTCACGATAAGCACGGTCGACGTCGTCCACATATACCCCGCTGCCGATGACCCAGGCCCATGGCGCGAAGCCCATGACATAGGAAATTTTGGCCACCGGATCCTTTTCGCCAGGCTTGGGCCAGAAGTAGTCCACAAACCCTTTGCCGTCTTTTCTTACGACCGCGACGAATTCGTTGAAGAGATACTTTCCGTTCGGATCTTTCAGACCCGACATATCCTTGCCCTCGAGTTCAGGCTTGATCGGATGCATCAGGGTCTTGGGCGCCATGTCGTTGACCCAGAAATACTCGTTGTTGTCATAGCGCATCGAGCGCAATGCGGCCAGAGCCGCCCCCTGCGCAGCCTCGACGGGCATTTTCCCCTGTCGTGCTTGATCTTCAAAATGGGCTACGACGCTATGGGCCGACTCGACCAGGCTGCGTACTTTGTCCTTGCGATCGTTGAGCAGCAAGGCTCTTTCGGAATACAGAACCCCAGCCAGGAGTCCTGCGAGCGCAGTAATCGTCACGAGGAGTACCAAAACAAGACGCGTACTCAGAGAAAGCTGGGGGCTCGTCATATCTGTCCTCAAAATTTGCCGCGAGTCGATATTCTACTTCACGTGCCGGCAGCGATTGAGATTTTTCAGATGGGCTTTCTTGGGTAAAGAAAGTCAGGCTTTCAACAGCTCTTCTCGACTCCCGAGCCAGCGCGCCAGATGTCGCCTGACACACTCCGGGTCGTCACGCAAAAGCTGTTCGGCCATCGCACGTGCCAGTACAACGAGATCGGCATCGGCTTCGAGGTCGGCATAGCGTAACAGCGGAACGCCCGATTGTCGGCTGCCAACGAACTCGCCGGGGCCGCGCAGGTGCAGATCCTGGCGAGCGATCTCGAAGCCATCGGTGTTCTCGAAAATTATTTTCAGGCGCGCCCGGGAAGTTTCCGAGAGCGGCTGGGCAAAAAGCAGTACGCACACCGAATCATGAACACCGCGCCCGACGCGGCCGCGCAACTGGTGCAATTGCGAAAGGCCGAAGCGTTCGGCGTGCTCGATGATCATCAGGCTGGCGTTGGGCACATCGACACCGACCTCGATAACCGTGGTGGCGACCAGCACGTCGATTTCACCGGCTGCAAAAGCGGCCATTGTTGTCGCTTTTTCATCGGGTTTTAGGCGCCCGTGCACCAAGCCAATGCGCAGTTCACTGAGTTCTTCGGAGAGTGCGACGTGCGTTTCGAGGGCGGTTTGCAGTTGCAGTGTTTCCGATTCCTCGATCAGCGGGCACACCCAGTAAGCCTGCCGGCCAGCAGTCACGGCGCTGCGTACGCGGGCGATCACTTCAGCGCGCCGGGCATCGGAAACCAGCTTTGTTCTGATCGGCCGGCGCCCCGGCGGCAGTTCGTCGAGCACCGAAACGTCGAGGTCGGCGTAATAACTCATGGCTAACGTGCGCGGGATCGGTGTCGCCGACATCATGAGCTGATGCGGATTGCCGCCTTTTCTGCGTAATTCGAGGCGTTGCGCAACGCCGAAGCGATGCTGCTCATCGACGATGGCCAAGCCGAGCCGTGCAAAGTCCACGCCGCCCTGAATCAGCGCATGGGTGCCAACGACCAGTTGCGCACTGGTCGCCGCTTGCGCTTGCATGGCTTTTTTTGCTGCTTTCTTGAGGCTGCCGGAGAGCCAGACGACTTCGACGCCGAGCGGCATAAGCCATGCCCGCAGCTTGAAATAATGCTGCTCGGCCAGTATTTCGGTCGGCGCCATGAAAGCCGCCTGCCAACCCGCCTCAATGGCCTGGCAGGCGGCCAGCGCGGCAAGGATGGTCTTGCCACTGCCAACATCGCCCTGCAACAGACGCTGCATCGGATAGGGCTGCATCAGGTCGGCAGCCAGTTCGGCATGCACCCGCTGTTGCGCGCCAGTCAGACTGAAAGGCAACGCGGCCAGCAGTTGCCTGGCCAGCATGCCAGAGGCATTAAGCTGCGGCGCCCCCTTCTTCCGCCGCGCCATATAGGCGCGGCGCAGCGAAAGCTGCTGCGCCAGCACTTCATCGAACTTGATGCGCTGCCAGGCTGGATGCGTACGCAATTGCAAGGTCGCTTCAGGAGTACCAGGTGGCGGCGCATGCAGCAGTTGCACGGCATCGGCGAAAACCGGCAGCCGATTCTTGCGGCACCAGTGCGCATCAAGCAGTTCAGAAAGGTCGGTGGCGGCGGCAAGCGCCTTCCGGATGAGCTTACGCAGCGTGCTCTGCGAAAGGCCCGCAGCGCTCGGATAGACTGGCGTCAGCGATTGCGGCAGCACCTCATCGCTGGCAAGCACCCGGTAGCGGGGATGAACCATTTCGGCGCCGAGAAAGCCGTGGCGAATCTCTCCAAAGAGGCGCAGCTTGCGCCCTTCGTCACGCGCCATTTCAAGCTGCCGGGTCTGACTGCCGTAAAAATTGAGAAAGCGCAGTACGAGTTCGCCGCTGGCATCACTGACGCGCGCCACCAGTTGACGGCGGGGACGAAACTGCACCGAAACCTCAAGCACCTGGGCTTCGATCTGCACCGGACCACCGTCGAGCGCCTCGGCGATCGGCGTAAGGCGTGTTTCGTCCTCGTAACGGATCGGCAAATGCAGAACAAGATCGTCAACACGCAACAATCCCAGCTTGCGCAACCTGGTGGCAATCGCGTCGGGCGCCTTAATCTCGTCGGCAGGAGCCATCAAGCACCATGACACCATCAACCTCGACCAATGCCCCACGCGGCAACGCAGCGACACCAACCGCCGCGCGCGCCGGAAAAGGCTCAGAGAAATGCTGGGCCATCTGTGCATTGACCTTGGCAAAATCACCGAGATCGGTGAGAAAAACGTTGAGCTTGACAACATCAGCCAAGGAACCGCCAGCGGCCTCGACCACAGCCTTCAGGTTCTCGAACACCTGGATGACCTGCGCATCTATCCCCTCGACCATCTGCATGGTCGCCGGATCAAGACCAATCTGCCCCGATAGATAGACCGTATCGCCGACCCTGACAGCCTGCGAGTAGGTGCCAATGGCGGCGGGGGCGTTGGCCGTTGAAATGATCGTTTTGCTCATGGCGCTGTCTCATGAAGGTAAAAATGCGATTGAACCACAACGCGCACAACGTTCACAACGAGAAGCAAAAAAATATGATTTTGGTCTTCATTGTGTTCGTCGTGCGCGTTGTGCTTAATGCCTTCACTGGAAAGTTTTTATGACGAATGCAACCATCGCCAATCTGGAAAAACTGCTCGGCGGGCCGCGTGACGGCGCGCTGCTGCGTTATTCGCTCGGCAACGAGTGGCTCAAGGCCGGCAAACCCACGCTGGCGTCCGATTTTTTTCGTGCGGCCGTCGAACGCCAGCCGAGTTATTCGGCGGCCTGGAAGCTGCTGGGCAAGGCGCTGGTCGACAGCGGCGAAACTCTGGCAGCGCTCGCCGCTTACCAGCAAGGAATCATTGCCGCAAAAACCAGTGGCGACATCCAGGCCGCCAAAGAAATGGCGGTGTTCGTCAAACGGTTGCGCCGGCAGGCGGATGCCGGTGCGAAGCAAACGCCTAGCGCTTGACGCCCTTGGGCAACAGCAGCACCGTAGCGAAGCCCAGCGCCTTCATTTTCTCGCTAACCGCTTCGGCTTCTGCCCGACTTTTGAAGGGGCCGACCTGTACCCGCGCTTCAATCGTTGACGGGATTCCTTCAAGCGTTAGTTTGGCGTGCAGTTCTTCGGCACGACGTGGGTCTGAGAAGACCCCGGCCTGCAAAGCATAGCCCGAGAACAATCGGGGCGGTGTGGGTGACGGAGGTGGCGGCGGTTTGGCCACGGCAGGCGGCTCGCTGCGCGCGGACGCAACGCCAACTGGGGTCGCTCTCGTCTCGCCAGGTTTGCTCCCAGCAACGGGCGCCGGCTGACTCGCCGCTGGACGACCAGCCGGCTGCGCCGCGCGTGGCAAGGCCGGTTGTGCCACTACCTCGGGACGTGGTGGCGGCTCAGCGCGTGGCGTCAACCGGTCCTCCGGCGCCGCAGAGGATTCAGGGACCGCTGCGGCCTTGACCGTTTCGACTTTCGGCTCGACCGGCGTTACCGGCTGGGTAAGCGCCTTCTTGGCAACCGGAACAGGCTCGGTAAATTGTGGTGCGCTCGGCTCGGGGTCGCTTTGCGTACCGAGGCGATCAAACAGCGCCAGTCCGCCGAGCAGGCCGATAATCATCAATCCGGCAAACCCCATCCGCCAGGCCAGCTTGCGCTTGATGTCGGACGAATCGGCGTGAACTTCGCTGTTATTAGTCTGGCTAATCGCCATGGTCTCTCCCTGCCTGTAGCATCATGTTCAGTCGTTGCGATTGCGCACCAGGGCGACAACCAGTTCGGCCTCCGCGCGGGAAATGCCGCAATGCTGCGAAATGCTGGCCGCATCATGCCCCTGGATCACCATCTGCATTGCATCGCTATAAAGCGGTGAGACATTTTGCACGGCCTGTGACTGCGCCAAGTCGCACCGCTGTTTTTCGCGCAGGTTTAGTACGTCAGCACGCAAGTCCCTGACCTCTTCACGCAGTTGCGCAAGTTCGCGTTCCAGCGCTTCGACGCGCTGCTGGCCTGGAATTTCTGCGGGCGGCTCATTCCATGGAAAGGCGAATTCAGACGGTGCAACCAGCGCCGCGGGCGACTCCTGCACCGCAGCGTAGGCGGAAATGGCCGACTTTGCGGCCAACTGCTCAGGAACGCTGACGTTTACCTTCCCCTGTCCGAGACGACGCAGGCGAAAAAAAACGACGACGACATAGAGCGCGAGCAACGCAACAATCGCGATCAGCGCTTCGCGCCAGCTCAAATTGGCCAGTACTTCAAAATCCATTAGTCGCCTGCGTCAGAGTATCTGGACGGTATTATGCCAGACACTCTCGCAGGCTTATTCGCTTATTCCCCGCTGCAAAATGAAGCACCGCACAGACCCCAAACCACACTGTCCTTTAGAACATCGCTTCAAACAGCCCGGCGGCGCCCATGCCGGTGCCGATGCACATGGTCACCATGCCGTAGCGTTGTTTCGTCCGCTGCAAGCCATGCACAAGGGTTGCCGTGCGTACCGCGCCGGTGGCGCCGAGCGGGTGACCCAGGGCAATGGCGCCGCCCAGCGGGTTAACCTTCGCCGGGTCGAGATCCAGAGTCCGCATGACGGCCAACGACTGGGCGGCAAAAGCTTCGTTCAACTCGAACCAATCCACGTCCTGCTGGCTGATGCCGGTCTGTTTGAGCACGCGCGGAATGGCTTCGACCGGGCCAATGCCCATGATCTGCGGCGGCACGCCGGCCACCGCAAAACCGGCAAAGCGAGCCAAGGGCTTGAGCTTGTACTGCTTGAGGATCTTCTCCGAAACGAGCAGTACGGCCGCTGCGCCGTCGGACATCTGTGAACTGTTGCCCGCAGTTACCGAACCACGCGCTGAAAATACCGGCTTGAGTTTGGCCAGACGTTCCAGCGAACTATCCGGACGCGGGCCTTCGTCGGTATCGGCCAGATAGTCATTTATCATCACTTCACCGGTTTTCAGATTCGGCACATGCGACTTGATGGGGTAGGGTGAAATCTCGGCCTTGAAGTGTCCGGCCTGGATGGCTGCACAGGCCTTCTGGTGCGACGCGACGGCAAAGGCGTCCTGGTCTTCGCGCGAAATCTTCCACTGTGCTGCCACTTTCTCGGCGGTCAAACCCATGCCAAAAGCGATGGCGTAGTTCTCGTCCTTCTCGAAGATTGCCGGGTTCATGGCAATCTTGTTACCCATCATCTGGTTGAGCAGCGACATGGTTTCGGTGCCGGCGGCGACCATCACGTCCGCCTCACCCAGACGGATACGCGCAGCGGCATCGGCCACCGCCTGCACCCCGGAGGAGCAAAAGCGGTTGATGGTAATGCCCGGCACGGTATTGGGCAGGCCGGCCAGCAGCAGGCCGATGCGCGCGACGTTCATCCCCTGCTCGGCTTCCGGCATGGCGCAGCCGACGATGACGTCCTCGACCAGCGCCGGGTCGAGCCCCGGCGCCTGCGCCATGACCGACTTGATGGCATGCGCCAGCATGTCGTCCGGACGCACGTAACCGAACATTCCCTTGCGCTTGGCCACTGGCAGACGTGTCGCGGCGACGATATAGGCTTCCTGAATCTGCTTGCTCATGTTGTCTGTCTCCTGTCGCTCAGTTGCGCAACGGTTTGCCGGTTTCCAGCGTGTACTGGATACGCTGCCGGGTTTTTTCGTTCTTTAGCAGCTCAACAAAGAGTTTGCGCTCAACCGTGAGCAGCCACGCTTCATCAACCAGAGAACCGGTCTCGACATCACCCCCACACAACGCTGTCGCCACGTATTTGGCGACCAGATAGTCATACGCGGAAATCATTCCGCCTTCCTTCATGTTGGCCAGCATCATCTCGCAATTGGCGATCCCGGTGCGCCCCGCCACTTTGATATTGCGCGGCGACAGTTTCGGGCAATAGCCAGCTTCGGCCATGCCGCGCGCCTCGCGCAGCGCGACGTAGAGTAGTTCGTTGGCGTTGAATACGACCTTGTCCGTATCGAGAACAAAACCGAGTTCCTTCGCCTGCGCGCCGCTCTTGGACACAGTGGCCATGGCAATCGTCGAGAATACCGGCTGGATGAATTCGAAGGGGTCGTTGCCCCCCGTTTTCGCCGCCAACTGCCAGGCGCGAATGGCGAACTCCTTGCAACCGCCGCCGGCTGGAATCAGGCCGACGCCGGCTTCGACCAGGCCGATATAGCTTTCGAGCGCGACCACGCGTTTAGCGCAATGCATCAGGAACTCGCAACCGCCACCCAGGGCCATGCCCTGCACGGCAGCAACCACCGGCAACTTGGCGTACTTGAGCGCCAGCGCAGCGTTCTGGAACTCGCCAACATAGGCTTCGAGCATTTCGAACTGACCGGCCGTGATCGCCTCGACCACCTCCTTGAGGTTGGCGCCGAGGGCAAACGGCGCTTCATGCCAAACGACTAAACCCTGGAAGTCGGCCTCAGCCCGTGTAATCGCCTCGCGCATACCGATGATCACATCGCGGCCCAAGGTGTGGTTTTTGGATTTGACGCTGACGATGGCAATTTCGCTGTCAAGCTGCGGCAGGATCCATAAACGCACACCCTCGTTCTCCCACACTGTTGTTCCGGCGACGGGGTTTTCACCCAATACGCGCTCGGGGAAAATCTGCCGTTGATAGACGGGCAGGGCCGAACGTGGCCGGATGTCGTCGGCGCTCGCCGAATACGAACCGGCTGCGGAATGCACGCCGTCGCGTGAGAAAACCCAGGCTGGCAGAGCTGCTGAGCACATCGCCCGGCCAGCGTCGATATCGGCCTTGACGGCTTCGGCTATGGCGCTCCAGCCGGCGGCCTGCCAGCTTTCCAGCGGGCCTTGCGTCCAGCCAAACCCCCAGCGCATGGCGAAATCCAAATCGCGTGCATTGTCGGCAATATCGGCCAGGTGGAAGGCGGCGTAATGGAAAATATCGCGGAAAATGGCCCACAGAAACTGTGCCTGTGGATGCTCGCAGAAACGCAATTGCGCGAATTTCTCGACCGGATTGCGGTTCTTGAGAATGGCCAGCAACTCAGGCGCGATGTCGACCACTGAATCGCGATACTCCTGCGTTGCCAGGTCGAACACCCTGATCGCCTGGCCTTCTTTTTTGAAGATGCCACAGCGGGTCTTCTGCCCAAGCGCGCCCTGGGCGATCAGCGCCGACAGCCACGCCGGCACAGCATAGAACACGTGCCAGGGATCATCGGGCAGGGTGTCCTGCATGGTTTTGATGACATGCGCCATGGTGTCCAGGCCGACCACATCGGCGGTGCGATAAGTTGCGCTCTTCGGCCGGCCGATCAGCGGACCGGTCAGCGCATCAACGACATCGAAGCCGAGCCCGAACTGCTGTGTGTGGTGCATGACGGCGAGAATCGAAAAGACACCGACGCGGTTGGCGACGAAATTGGGCGTATCGAGCGCCCGCACGACGCCCTTGCCGAGACGGGAAACCAGCCAGGACTCAAGCTTGTCGAGCAGTTCCGGCGCTGTGCTTTGGGTCGCGATCAGTTCAACAAGATGCATGTAACGCGGCGGGTTGAAGAAATGGATGCCGCAGAACTGCGCGCGCAAGGCTTCGGGCAAGCCCTGCGACAGACGGTTGATCGACAGACCCGAGGTGTTCGAGGCGATGATCGCGTTCGGTGAAATGAAGGGCGCGATTTTTTGATACAGATCGTCTTTCCACTCCATCTTCTCGGCGATGGCCTCGATGATCAGGTCACAGGTCCCGAGTCGATCAAGGTGCTGCTCATAATTGGCGGCATCAATGTAAGCAACGCGATCTTTTGTGGCGAGCGGCGACGGTTCAAGCTTTATCAGTCCGTCGAGTGCTTTGTTGACGATCCCGTTCGGATCGCCCTCCCTGGCCGGCAGATCAAACAGCACCACCGGAACGTCGGCATTGACCAGATGCGCGGCAATCTGCGCGCCCATCACCCCGGCCCCGAGTACTGCGGCCTTGCGTACGATAAAGTTGCTCAAGCTATCCTCCTTGGGGTAGTCCTGGATTTTTCATTAAAAAAAACGCCCCGGAATTCGGGGCGTTTTGGAGAAGCCGACGAACCAGGTCAGAAAGACATCGAGTACTGGGCGCCGAGCAGCCAGATGTTACCGGTATATTCGCCGGTCACCCGACCGCGCAGAGGCGCCGCAACTGTGCCCTGATCATTGTCAATCTTGCTGTCTTTGATGACAATGTAAGTCAATCCCAGATCCAGCCTTGATGCCTTGTCCACAACCCACTGTGTGCCAAAGGAAAACCATACACGGTCATTATCGGGCAGCGAAACCAAGCGATTTTCTGGCCTCTTGACCGGCGTCTGATCGTAAGCCATGCCAAATTTCAGTTTCCAAGCATCGTTGTACTTGTAATTACCACCAAGAGCGACCCGCCAGGTATCGCGGAAGTCGGTTTCAAGTGTCTGCACAGGTGTCGATGAACCCGTCGTGACGTTCATGATGTCCACCTTCGGAATCGAACTCCAGCCGGTCCACGACACATCACCGAGCATTTCCCACCGGTCGCTTAGCTTCTGCGTCACGCTCATGATGAAGGTATCGGGCAGTTTGAGATCGGCCTTGGCATCGGCCGATGACGGCCCCCCGTTAGCTACATCCAGCCTTCCTTCAGTGTGGTACTGGATGGTGGAACGGTAGGAAACCCCCACCTTGGTCGACGGCGACAGGGTAAATAGAGCGCCCACATTCCAGCCCCAGGCATCATCATCCAGACCCAGCTTGATCGGCGTAGCGGCTCCCGCTCCGATGGACGCCTGCCGTTCGTAAGTCGCCTCAACACGCTGCCAGTTAAGGCCAGCACCAAGAGAAACCTTGTCGTTAACGCGATAGGCGATAGACGGATTGATGTTATAGGTCTTGATCTCAAACATCGTGGCTTGCGCGGCGCCAAGCCACGGCTTGTCATATTCGGTTTTCAAGCCAAACGGTGCGCTAAAGCCGACACCAACGTAGACGTCCTTGTTCAGCGCCCACGACACATAGCCGTTGGGAATAGCCGACCAGCCGCCAGCGTTACCGCCCTCGCCTGCCGTAGCAAAGGCGCCTACACTCGATCCTTGGTTGTGGAACTTGAAGGTGGGACCCACTGCTGCAACACCGGCAGAAACTTCATGAGTTTGCAACTGTGTCATGCCGGCCGGGTTGAAGTAAATGGTACTGGCGTTCTCGGCGACCGCTGCCGAACCGGCGTAGGCGCTACTGATGCCACTGGCATTCTGCTCCAGAAGCTGGAAACCGGACGCGTTTGCCGCGCCCGAAAAAGCGGCCAGCACCAATGCCGGAATCAGTTTCATTGAGTTAATTTGCGACATTACAGCCCCTCCTATGAATTACTTATGGTCATGGCAAACGGAACGACACCCCGCCACAGGGTAACAGCGTCGATTCTAAAGCGCCCCTTTTCGAAACACCGTTAATCTTCATTGCTTGGCAGTTCACGCTTGGCGCCCTGTTGGTTTATTGCAACATAACTAAGGGTCGATGTGGACCATTGACGACGACGCTGTACGGGCGTTGGTGTCCATGCCTTGATAATCACCGAACGTTGCAGTCCGGGACTCAGAGGCTGTGAGAAAATGCGACCACCCGATTGACGGCCTCGACCACCTTGGCCACGGTAACGCCGAGGTAGTCGAAAACCTGGCCGGCTGGCCCGCATTCGCCAAAGCGATCAATACCGACCACCGCGCCATCGAGTCCGACGTACTGCCGCCAGTAGCCGGTGACACCGGCTTCCACCGCCACACGCGGCACGCCGCGCGGCAACACGGCGTCGCGGTAGTCTGCGTCCTGCTGGTCGAAGATGAAGTTTGACGGCATTGACACGACGCGCACGGCGACGCCTTGTTCGGCCAGCGTCTGCTGTGCGCTAACCGCCAGACCCACTTCGGAGCCGGTGGCGATGATGACCACCTGCGGTGCGCCGGAACAATCCCTGAGCAGATAGCCGCCACGCCGAATCTCGGCGATTTGTTTCTCGTCGCGCGTCTGATGCGGCAGATTCTGCCGACTCAGGATCAGCGCCGTGGGCGTGTTGCGGTGCTCGATGGCGATTTGCCAGGCAACGAAGGTTTCGACGCTGTCGCAGGGGCGCCACACATCCAGATTGGGCATCATGCGCAAGGTCGCCGTCTGCTCGATCGGCTGGTGCGTCGGGCCATCTTCGCCAACGCCGACGGAGTCGTGCGTGAACACGTAGATCGGATTGATCTTCATCAGAGCTGCCATTCGGATGGCATTGCGCGCGTACTCGGAAAACATCAGGAAGGTGCCGCCGTAGGGCCGGAAGCCCCCGTGCAGGACCAGACCGTTCATGATTGCGGCCATGCCGAATTCACGAACACCGTAGTGAATGTAGTTACCGCCTGCGGTCATCGCTTCCGGACGCAGGTCATGGCAACCTCGCCACTGGGTCAGGTTGGACGGGGCCAGGTCGGCGGAGCCGCCAATAAATTCCGGCATCACCGGCGCCAGCGCCTGAATGGCGTTCTGTGATGATTTGCGCGTGGCAATGACTTCCGCCTTGGCCGCAATGGCTTTCAGTATGTCGGCCGAACTGGCGGCAAAGTCAGCGTGCAAACCACCCTGGGTGCGGCGCTCGAATTCGGCGGCCAGCGCCGGGTGGGCGGCACGATAGGCAGCAAGTAGGTCCTGCCACTCGCGCTGACGTTTGGCGCCAGCGACGCGACCGTCCCACAGCGTGCGCACTGCTGCGGGGACTTCAAACGCACCGTCGGCAATTCCCAGCGCGGCGCGCGTCGCGGCGACTTCGTCCTTGCCCAGCGGCGAGCCGTGCACGTCATGCCCGCCGGCCTTGTTCGGCGAGCCCTGGCCAATGACCGTCTTGCAGCAAATCAGGGTGGGCTTGGCATTTTGCGACTTGGCAGCAATGATGGCGCGATCCACGGCATCGATGTCGTGTCCATCGACATTGCGGATCACGTTCCAGCCGTAGGCCTCGAAGCGCTTCGCAGTGTCGTCGGCGAACCAGCCACTGACGTCGCCATCGATGGAGATCCCGTTGTCATCGTAGAAAACGATCAGTTTGGACAGTTTCCAGGTGCCGGCCAGCGAACACACTTCGTGGGAAATGCCTTCCATCATGCAGCCATCGCCCATGAAGACGTAGCTGTAGTGGTCAACAATCGGGAAACCATCGCGATTGAATTCGGTCGCCAACAAGTGTTCGGCGAGGGCGAAACCGACGCTATTGCCCAGACCCTGGCCGAGAGGGCCGGTGGTCGTTTCGACACCAACGGTGTGACCATATTCCGGATGGCCCGGCGTTTTGCTGTGCAGTTGCCGGAAGCGCTTGAGTTCGTCGAGCGGCAAGTCGTAGCCGGTCAGGTTCAGCAGCGAGTAGAGCAACATCGAGGCATGGCCGTTAGAGAGGACGAAACGATCGCGGTTGGGCCATTTCGGATCGGCTGGGTTGTGCTTGAGGTGCCGATTCCACAGCGCCACCGCGATTTCAGCCATCCCCATTGGCGCGCCCGGGTGCCCTGAATTGGCCGCCTGTACGCCATCCATGGCGAGCACGCGGATGGCATTGGCCAGTGAAACTTGAGAACTCATTTAGAAACTCCTGGTAGAACGAAAAAGACTTTACGAAGACACCGCGTCGCTAAAGGCGAGAAGTATACGGGCAAGCGCAGCGGAAACAATGTATTTGCCTGAGTTCGATTTCTGGCAGTCAGAAATGACGGTCGTGAAAGAGAAGCTGATGTATATTCTGACCACTTATCGATCAAGAGTTGATTGCGGCAGTTGAGCAAAAAAGGATGATGGGGAGGGCGACGGTTCTGGTGGCGGTGAGATGACGGGCCGGAAATCTCAAAAATGAATCAGAGTATCCTCTACAAAATTACGTTTCCAAACGGGAAAATCTATATCGGCAGTAACGCCGCACCAGAATAGAACAGAAGCATTGCATCCCTATGCCGAATTACCCTGATTTTATCCAAAGGCGCGTCCATTTTTCCCGGATCGGGGAATTTGACCGCTGCTCGCGCTTAAGTCCGACGGGCTGTTAGGAGAGCGCCAAAAATGCGCCAAGCGCTGCTGATCGACTGGGTTCTGATTACCGCCCTGGGCTGGCTGTTGATTGGCGTCATTGGCGTGAGTTTTCCACGCAATTTCAGACTGATCAGCCGCGTTCTTTTCCCGCTCGGCGCGCTCTGCGCCCTGCTCCTTGCCCTGCTCGCACTCTTTGGCGTCGGCGCCAGCCCGCAAGTGCGCATCCTGCCCCTCGGCCTGCCTGACCTGCCCTTCCATTTGCGTCTCGACGCACTATCCGCCTTCTTCCTTTTCCTCCTTGGCGCGACCGCTGCCGGCATCTCGATCTACGCCGCCGGTTATTTCCGCAAGGGCGAGGGTACGGCGCCCGGCCTGCAATGCCTGCTCTATCACATTTTCCTGACCAGCATGGCCTTCGTTATGCTCGCCGACGACGGCTATTCCTTCATGGTGGCCTGGGAATCAATGGCGCTCAGTTCCTTCCTCCTGGTCACCTCGGAACACCGCCATGCCGAAATCCGGCGTGCCGGCTATCTCTACCTGCTGGTTGCGCACATCGGCGCCGTCGGCATTTTGCTGTCCTTTGGCGTGATGGCGGGCAGCGCCGGAGACTACACTTTCGACGCCATGCGCAACTTTTCAGTTGCGGGCTTCTGGCCAACCATCGCTTTCCTGCTCGCACTTTTCGGCTTCGGCGCCAAGGCCGGCCTCCTGCCGCTGCACATCTGGCTACCCGAAGCACACCCAGCGGCCCCCTCGCCGGTCTCGGCAATGATGAGCGGCGTCATGCTCAAAACGGCAATCTACGGCCTGTTGCGCGTCAGCTTCGACCTGCTGCATGCGCAACTGTGGTGGTGGGGCATTCTGCTTCTCCTGCTCGGACTGGTCACTGCCCTGTTCGGCGTGATCTTCTCAACGGTGCAAAGCGACATGAAACGCCTGCTCGCCTACTCGTCGATCGAGAATATCGGGCTAATTTTTGTTGGCTTCGGGCTGACCCTCATCTTCAAATCCTTCCTGCTGCCCAGTCTGGCCGCCCTGGCGCTGACCGCCACCCTTTACCATTGTCTGAATCATGCCTTCTTCAAAAGCCTGCTCTTCCTGTGCACCGGCTCGGTTTTGCATGCCACACGCGAACGCAACCTCGGCAAGCTCGGCGGCCTGATTCACCGCATGCCATGGGTCACCTGGCTGGCACTCATCGGTGTGCTGGCTTCGGCCGGCCTGCCACCATTCAACGGCTTCGTTTCCGAATGGCTGCTGCTGCAAAGCTTCCTGTTCACCTCCGGTCTGCCGCAAGGCTATCTGAACATGCTGCTGCCGGTCGTTGCCGGCGCCGTCGCGCTGATCGCCGCACTGGCCGGTTTTGCCATGGTCAAGTTTTTCGGCATCGTCTTCCTCGGCCAACCACGCGAGGAAAAGCTTGCGCAAGCCCGTGACGCTGGCCGCCTGGAACGTCTTGGGCTGCTCTGGCTGGCCGTTGGCTGCGTGCTGCTTGGCCTGCTCCCCAATGTCGTCATTGCGCTGCTCGACCCGGTCACCCGCCTGTTGGTCGGCAGTGGTCTGCGCTACACCGCGACCAGCCATGGCTGGTGGCTACTGGCGCCGATCAGCGAGGATCGGGCCAGCTACAGTCCGGCCATTTTCCTGGTCAGCATTGCCCTGTTCATGCCGCTGGTCTATTGGGTGGTGCGCCGCTTCTACCATGGACGCCTACAGCGCGTCCCGGCCTGGGACTGCGGTTTCCCGCTGCAAACCAGCCGCATGCAGGACACCGCCGAGGGTTTCGGCCAGCCGATTCGCAGAATTTTCTCACCTTTCTTCAAACGCACGCGCGAACACCCGTCACCCTTTGATACCCACCCGCGTTACCGCAGCCTGGTCGAAGACCCCTTCTGGTACTGGCTCTACCTGCCCATCGCCAGGATCGTCGAGCAGGGTACGCGGCTGATCGCCTTCCTGCAGCAGGGGCGGATCGCGATCTATCTGCTTTACAGCTTTGTGACGCTGCTCACCCTTCTGGTGCTGACCCGCGGATGAACGCATGAACGTCTACGCTCTGCTTGCCCAACTGCTCGAACTCGTCATCGCACTAATCCTGGCGCCTATCCTCAATGGCTGGGTCAATCAGTGCCGCGCCTGGCTGCAAAACCGTTCAGCGCCGCCGCTGCTGCAAACCTATTACACGCTCTCCAAGCTGTTGCACAAGGATGTGCTGCTGGCACACAACGCCTCATCGCTATTTCGGACCGCACCCTACATCATTTTTTCGTGCATGGCGCTGGCGGCGGCCATCGTGCCGACCTTGTCCACCGACCTGATTTTCTCTCCGGCCGCCGACGCCATCGCCCTCGTCGGCCTCTTCGCGCTGACGCGGGTTTTCATCGCGCTGGCCGGCATGGATGTCGGCACCTCATTTGGCTCACTCGGCTCAAGACGCGAAATGCTGATCGGCTTCCTGGCCGAACCCGCCCTGTTGATGGTTTTCTTTACGGCCTCGCTGATTTCGCAGTCCACCTCACTGTCAACTATCGTTGAAACGCTGGCCCACAGCGAGTTTGTCATTTATCCGAGCCTGGCGTTTGCCGGCGTCGCCTTCACTATGGTTTCGCTGGCTGAAAACGCCCGCGTACCGATCGACAACCCGACCACCCACCTTGAACTAACGATGATTCACGAAGCCATGGTCCTCGAGTACTCGGGCCGTCATCTGGCGCTCATCGAATGGGCCGCCAACCTCAAGTTATTTGCCTATTCCTGCCTCGGCATCGCCCTATTTTTCCCCTTCGGCATACCCGAAACGGCTGACCCGACCGCACTTGCCCTGGCCGGCGTCATCCTGATCCTTAAACTGCTGGCCGGTGGTTTCATGCTGGCGTTAATTGAAACCGTAAGCGCCAAGATGCGCATCTTCCGTGCGCCCGAATTCCTCGGCACCGCATTCCTGCTTGCAGTACTGGCCATGCTGGTGCACCTGCTGTTGGAGACGGGGCAATGAGTGCAGTGAACGCCTCGCTGATCCACGCCATTCCGCTCAGTAGCCAGGTAATCAATCTGTGTGCGGCGATTATGCTCCTGCTCGGCTTCGCCATGTTGGCGCAGCGCCGCGTCCTGACGCTGATCAACCTATTCATGCTGCAAGGTCTGGTGCTCTTTATATCGACCTTGATCGTCGCGTTGACCACCAGTCAGAGTCATCTGCTGTGGTCGGCCGGACTCACCCTGCTGCTCAAAGTCATCGCCCTGCCGCTCATCCTGCATCGCCTGATCCGCCGCTTGTCGGTCAAGTGGGACATCGAAACCCTGCTCAACATCCCGACCATCATGCTGATCGGTATTGCACTGGTGGTTATCGCCTTCAACGTGGCGCAACCCATTTCGCAACTTTCAGGAACCATCACGCGCGCCACAATCGGTATTGCGCTGGCCTGCGTCCTGCTCGCCTTCCTGATGATGATTACGCGCAGCAAGGCGGTGCCACAGGTCATTGCCTTCCTGGCCATGGAAAACGGGCTCTTCTTCGCCGCCACCAGTGCCACCTACGGCATGCCGATGGTCGTTGAGCTCGGCATTGCACTCGACGTGATGGTCGGCATGGTCATCCTCGGCGTCTTCTTTTTCCAGATCAGGCAACAGTTCGATAGTCTCGACATCCGGCACATGGAGAGGAACAAGGAGCAATGATCGAACTGGTGCTGGTGCTCGTCACCCCCTTCGCCACCGCGCTGCTGCTGGCGCTCTTCGGCCACCGCCGCGGCGCCGCCGAAATCAACTCGGCAGGCAGCCTGCTGACGCTGCTGGCGGCCGCACTGCTGACCATCCGCGTAATCAACGACGGCCCGATGGTTCTCTATGACGAACAGTTTTTCGTCGACCCGCTCAATGTTTTCCTGATCGCCCTCACTGCCCTCGTCGGCTTCACCACCTCGCTCTTCTCGCGCCCCTACATGCGTGTCGAGCACGACCACGACCGCCTGTCAGTCAACCGGCTGCGCCTCTATCACAGCATGTTCCAGATGTTCATGTGCACCATGCTGGTCGCCCTGTCGACCAACAACCTCGGTATCCTCTGGGTGGCCATGGAAATGGCGACGCTGACCACCGTCCTGCTGGTCGCCCTCTACCGCACGCCGGCCAGCCTGGAAGCGGCCTGGAAATACTTCATTCTGTGCGGCGTTGGCATCGCCCAGGCGCTGTTCGGCACCATCCTGATCTATTTCGCTGCCGAACGGATCCTTGGTCACGAAAGCGGCGCGCTCTTGTGGACGCACCTTGATGCCGTCAAGAGCCAGCTTGAACCCACCGTACTCTCGTTAGCTTTCGTCTTCCTGTTTGTCGGTTACGGCACCAAGACCGGCCTCGTACCCCTGCACAACTGGCTGCCGGATGCCCACGCCGAAGGCCCGACGCCGGTCTCTGCGGTGCTCTCCGGCCTACTGCTCAATGTCGCGCTGTACGCCATCATCCGCTGCAAGGTGCTGGTTGACGGCGCGCTGGGAACGCACTTCGCTGGCAACCTGATGATCGCCTTCGGCCTGCTCACTGTCGTTGTCCCGGCCTTTTATCTGGCGCGGCAAAAAGACGTCAAGCGACTCTTTGGCTACTCGTCGATCGAACACATGGGTCTGATCACTTTTGCCTTCGGCATGGGCGGCCCGGTCGCCAGCTTTGCCGGCTTGCTGCACATGACCGTGCACTCGCTAACCAAATCGGCGATCTTTTTTGCCGTCGGCCACGCCGCACAAATGGCCGGAACCCAGATCATCGATGACATCAAGGGGCTGATCAAGCAATCACCGACCATCGGCTGGGGGCTGATGCTCGGCTCGCTGGCCATTCTCGGCATGCCACCCTTCGGCGTGTTCACTAGCGAATTCATGATCCTGACCACCGCCATCAAACATTACCCGTGGGCCACGCCGATTCTGCTGATGGCGCTGGGTGTGGCCTTTGCCGCCATGTTTCAAAAGGTACAATCCATGGTTTTTGGCGAACCGACGGTGCGGCCGCTGGCGCACAATCCGGCACTGCTGCCGGTATTTGTTCATCTCGGGCTGGTGCTCATGCTCGGCCTGTGGATCCCGCCCTACCTCGCCGACTGGTACCGGCAGGCCGCCAAATTGATCGGCTGAACAGACCCATGCAATTTCTCAATCAAGCCATCGAATTCAAACCGCTTGCCGAGCACGCGGCGCTGACCTTCGCGGCGCGGGTCAGTACTCGTGAGCTGCTCGCCTTCTGCACCGCCGCGCATCAGGCCGAACGCCGGCTGATCGCGCTGTGGGGCAGCGATGAACGGGATCGTGACGCAAAATTTGGTTATGCGTTGCACCTCGCCTTCGATCTGGCCGAAGGACTGGTCTGCCTGACACTGCCGCTGCCGACTGAAAATCCGGAGTTCCCCGACCTGGCACTGGCTTTCCCGGCCGCTGACCGCATGCAACGCACCGTTCGCGACCTGCTCGGCGCCGCCCCGCAGGACGGCGATCAGCGCCCCTGGCTGCGTCACGCCAACTGGCCCGCCGACCATTACCCTTTGCGTCGCGATACCCCGGATACCCGTTTCGCAACCTGCAACGAGAACTATCCCTTCGTTCGCGTCGAGGGTGACGGGGTCCACGAAGTCGCGGTCGGCCCGATCCATGCCGGAATCATCGAACCCGGCCATTTCCGCTTTTCGGTGATGGGCGAAAGCGTGCTGCGCCTCGAAGAACGGCTCGGCTGGAAGCACAAAGGCATCGAGCGCCGCTTTGTCGGCATGGCCTTGAGCGACGGCGCTCGCCTGGCTGGCCGCGTTTCCGGCGATTCGACGGTCGCCTATGCCTGGGCCTATAGCCAGGCCGCCGAAGCCATCAGCGGCACCCCGCCGCCGCCGCGTGCACTGTGGCTGCGCGCGCTGCTCCTCGAACACGAACGGGTGGCCAACCATCTGGGCGATCTCGGATACCTGGGCAACGATGTGGCGCTGGCGTTCGGACTGACCCAATTCATGCGCCTAAAGGAAGACTGGACCCGGCTCAACGCCCGGCTATTCGGCCACCGCCTGCTGATGGATCGCATTGTTCCTGGCGGCATCGCCGTCGACCTGGACGCCCAGGGCGCGCAGGCCGTCATCGACCACTGCCACACGCTGGCGAACGAAGTACGCCAGCTGAAGAAAATCTACGACGAGCATGCCGGTCTGCAGGACCGCTTCCTCAGTACCGGTCGGATCACACCCCAACTCGCCAAACGCCTCGGCATGATTGGTCTGGCCGGGCGGGCCAGCGCCCAGGCCTGGGATCTGCGCTGCAATCATCCCTGCGAACCTTACGATCAACTGGCGCCAAAAATGGTTATCGAACGCAACGGCGATGTCGCCGCACGTGCTCTCGTTCGTTTTGCCGAGATCAGCGAGTCGCTGCACCTGATCCACAAAATCGCCAGCGACCTGCCACCCGGCCCAATCCGCAGCGAGTTCTTTAGCGCCGCCGATCGGCGCGGCTTTGGCTGGATCGAAGGCTGGCGCGGTGATGTCCTGGTCGCCCTGGAAACCGGTACTGATGGCCAGATCCGGCGCTGCCATTGCCACGATCCGTCGTGGCAGAACTGGCCGGCGCTCGAACACGCGGCGATCGACAACATCGTTCCCGATTTTCCCCTGATCAACAAATCCTTCAACCTCTCTTACGCCGGACAGGATTTATGATCCCGCTGCTCAGACAAATCCTTCGCACCGGCATCGTCAGCGAGCCGGCCCCCACCGTTGACGATGCCTTGTGCGCCACCACCGAACGCCTCTCCAACGCGCTGACCCGGCAGCTTGGCCGTGCGCTGGTCATCCGCCACATCGATGCCGGATCGTGCAATGGCTGCGAACTCGAAATTCATGCCCTCAACAATCCCTATTACAACCTTGAAGCGATGGGCATTAAATTCGCCGCCAGTCCACGCCACGCCGATCTGCTGCTAGTCACCGGCCCGGTCGCAAAAAACATGGAAGTCGCGCTCAAGCGCGCCTACGCCGCCACACCGGAACCCAAGCTGGTCGTTGCCGTTGGCGATTGCGGCTGTACCGGCGGCCTCTTCGGCGAAAGCTACGCCTCCTGTGGCCGGGTATCCAACATCATCCCGGTCGACGTTTCCATTCCCGGCTGCCCACCTACCCCGCTGCAACTGATTCAGGGCATCCTGGCCGCCATCACCCCGGCCGCAGACAGTACGTCCTGAGCGGACAGCACATGGTACAGCTCACCCGTCGTCTCACCATTCACGGCCATGTACAGGGCGTCGGTTTCCGCTGGTCGCTGAGTGCCGAAGCCAGAGCCCTAGGGCTGCGTGGCTGGGTGCGCAACCGTCGTGACGGCAGCGTAGAAGCCTTGATTTGCGGTACGCCGCAAACTGTCGAAGCGCTTACCGCCTGGGCCTATCGCGGCCCGCCCAGCGCCCGGGTCGAGCGCGTTTTATGCAGCGACGAGCCCGACGCTGAAAACCTCGAAGCAGCAGCCGGCTTTGAACAGCGTCCGACTTTTTGATTTGCCGGGAACTTGCCGAGCCGCTATGCTTACTAATCTGCTCAGGATTCGGTACTCAGCCGTTTCTTATCCCTTGTTTTTTTATCCCTTTTAACAACCGATCTATGGAGAAAAGTTATGGCCGTTCTCGTTGGCAAACAAGCCCCTGATTTCACCGCAAACGCCGTCATGGGCAACAATGAAATCCGCAGTTACACCCTGTCCGCCGAAACCGGTGGAAAGTATGCGGTGATTTTCTTTTATCCGCTCGACTTCACCTTCGTCTGCCCATCCGAACTAATCGCTTTCGACCACCGTTTGGCCGAATTCAAGCAACGCGGCGTTGAAGTCATCGGCGTCTCGATCGACTCGCAATTCACCCACCTCGCCTGGAAGAACACCCCGGTCAACAACGGCGGCATCGGCCAGGTGCAGTACCCGCTGATTGCCGACGTCAAGCACGAAATCTGCCGCGCTTATGACGTCGAATTCGCTGCCGCTGGCGTGGCTTTCCGTGGCTCCTTCCTGATCGACAAGAAAGGCACCGTTCGCCACCAGGTGGTCAACGATCTGCCGCTCGGCCGCAATGTCGACGAAATGCTGCGCATGGTTGATGCCCTGCAATTTACCGAAGAGCACGGCGAAGTCTGTCCGGCCGGCTGGAACAAGGGCAAGGCTGGCATGAAGGCTTCAACGGCTGGCGTTGCCGAATATCTGGCGGCGCACTCCAAGGAACTGTAACGCATTCCCGAGCACGAGCCTGCCGGCAACGCCGGCAGGCTTTTTATTGACGGTCAGTTGTAGTCAACGCTGACGTTCTCGCTACTGAGCCATTCGCCAAGCGACGCCAGTAAATCGTCTTCCAGTCGTACCCGACTGTCTTCTCCGAGCGTCAATTCACAGACCGCATCGGCATTGCGGTAGGCCAGACGCACCGGGCAATTGCCCGGGGTATAGGGGGCCAGCAAGCTGCGCAGACGCTGCACGGCAGTCTGGGCATTCGCTCCACTGGCCTGCCCGTTAAGCGAAAGGCGCAGATGCCGGGCAAAGCGGCCGCGTGCTTCGGCCAGCGTCAGCAAGCGCTCGGCGATGACGCGCACTTTGCCTTCGCCGGCGAAGTCGTCGCGCTGAACCTTGCCTTCGATGATCAGCACTTCGTCGTCCTTGATCTTGCTCCGTTCGGTTTCAAACAGTTCATTGAACACCGAAACCTCCAGCAAGGTCGTTCCATCGTCGATCTGTACGAAGGCCATTTTGCCGCGCGAGGTGAACTTGGTGCGTACCCCAACCACCAGGCCGGCCAATAGTTGCGGCTCTTTTCTGGCCTCCAACGCGGAAAGTGGTTTGCGGGCGAAGCGCGAAACCTCGGCTTTGTAGCCGTGGAAAGGGTGCCCGGAAAAAAAGAAACCGAGTGCCAGCTTTTCCTCGGTCAGCTGTTGCCTTTCCTTCCAGCGTGGCACGTCACGATACTGGGGTCCGTGCTCGGCGTTGGTGGCACTGTCGAAAACATCGAACAGGCTGACTTGCATGGCGTTGCGTTCGGCCTGTTCAGCCGCTTCCATCGCGATGCCCACCGAAGCCATCAGGCGTCCCCGATGGTCATCCAGCGAATCAAAGGCTCCAGCGCGAACCAATGCTTCGATGCTGCGCCGGTTGACCATGCGCTTATCAACGCGCAGACAGAAGTCGAACAGATCCTTGAAATTCCCCGCATTCTGGCGAGCCTTGAGAATCGAGCTCACCGCCTGCTCACCGGTCCCCTTGACCGCGCCCAGGCCATAACGGATGGTACTGCGATCAACCGGCGTGAAACGGTACTCCGAGGCATTCACGTCCGGGCCGAGGACGGTCAGTTTGTTGGCGATGGCGTCGTCATAAAATATCTTGACCGCATCGGTATTGTCCATGTCTGACGACAGCGTTGCCGCGATGAAGGCTGAACAGTGATGCGCCTTGAGCCAGGCCGTTTGATAGGTGATTACGGCGTAGGCCGCAGTGTGCGACTTGTTGAAACCGTACTCGGCAAACTTGGTCATCAGGTCGAACAGTTGCTCGGCGAGCGCTGGATCGTAGCCCAGTTTTTTGGCGCCGGCGGCAATCGTTGCGCGGTGTTTGTCCATCTCCTCGGCTTTTTTCTTGCCCATCGCACGGCGCAGCATGTCGGCGCCGCCCAGTGTGTAGCCACCGATGATCTGCGAGATCTGCATCACCTGTTCCTGATACACGATAACGCCATAGGTCGGCGACAGGCAGGCGGTCAGATCGGGATGGAAGTAGTCGATCTTCTGCTGACCCTTTTTGCGCAGGATGAAGTCATCGACCATCCCGGAACCGAGCGGTCCGGGACGGTAGAGCGCGAGGACGGCGATGATGTCCTCGAAACGGTCGGGCGAGAGCTTCTTGAGCAGCTTCTTCATGCCCTCGGATTCGACCTGGAAGATCGCCGTGGTGTTGGCATCCTTGAGTATCTGATAGGCCTTCGGGTCGTCGAAGGTCAGCACGTCAAGATCGGGACGCGCGCCGGTGAGTTGCTCGACGTAATCAACGGCCAGCTTGATGATGGTCAGGTTGCGCAGGCCGAGAAAGTCGAACTTCACCAATCCGACTTTTTCGACGTCATCCTTGTCGAACTGCGAGATGACCGAGCCACCGCCGTCAGCCGAATAGAGCGGGCAAAAATCGGTGAGCTTGCCCGGAGCAATCAGCACGCCGCCGGCGTGCATGCCGACGTTGCGCGTCAGATCTTCAAGACGGGCGGCTAGATCGAACAGATCCCGGACTTCCTCAGCCTCTTCGATCTTGACTTTCAGTTGTGGTTCGGCCTCAATCGCCTTGGCCAACGACAACGGCTTGTTGGCTTCCAGCGGGATCAACTTGGATAACTGGTCGCAGACGTTGTAGGGCAGATCGAGCACGCGCCCGACATCGCGGATCACCGCTTTCGACGACATGGTGCCGAAGGTGGCAATCTGCGACACTGCCGCCGCACCGTATTTTTCGCGAACGTATTCAATGACGCGCCAGCGGTTATCCTGACAGAAGTCGATGTCGAAGTCGGGCATCGAAACCCGTTCCGGATTCAGGAAGCGCTCAAAGAGAAGCGCGTAACGCAGCGGATCAAGATCGGTGATGCCCAGCGAGTAGGCGACCAGCGAACCGGCACCGGACCCCCGTCCGGGGCCGACCGGGACGCCGTTTTTCTTCGCCCAGTTGATGAAGTCGGCAACGATTAGGAAGTAGCCGGGGAAACCCATCTGTACGATGGTGTCGGTCTCGATCTTCAGGCGGGTAGCATAAGTTGGGCGCTGTGTCGCACGCTCGGTGGCATCCGGGAACAACTGCAACAAGCGTTTTTCAAGGCCGCGCGCCGCTTCCTGACAGAGAAAATCGTCGAGCGTGATGCCCTCCGGGGTTGGGAAATCGGGCAAATAATTTTTACCGAGCGTAATCTGCAGATTGCAGCGCTTGGCGATTTCCACCGAGTTCGCAAGCGCTTCCGGCAGATCGGAGAACAACTCTGCCATCTCGTCCATTGATTTGAAGTATTGCTCTTCGGTGTACAGTCTCGGACGCCGCGCGTCACCCAGCATATAGCCCTCGGCGATGCAGACGCGCGCCTCATGCGCCTTGAAGTCGTCGCGCACAAGGAACTGGATCGGATGAGTGGCCACCAGCGGCAGGCCCAGATCGGCGGCCAGATCGGCGGTCGCTGCAATCAGCGACTCCTGTTGCGCCTGTCCGCGCGGATGGACGCGCTGCACCTCCAGATAAAAAGCGCCGTGAAACAGGCTTGCCCAGTAACGGGCGCGACTCGCCGCCTGCTCGACATTACCCTGCAACAGAGATTCCCCGATGTCGCCACTACCCGCGCCAGAGAGTGCAATCAGTCCATCGACCCCAACGTCACGCAGCATCTGGCGCGTGATTTCGGCGCGCCCTCGCAGTCTTGGTGCCAAGTAGGCGCGGGACAGAAGTTCGCAGAGTTGCAGATAGCCCTGCCGCGAACGGCACAGCAGAAGCATTCGATAGGGGCGGTCGGGATCGCTCTTGTTGGCCACGAAAACATCACTGCCGAGCACCGCCTTGACGCCCTTGCCGCGCGCCGAAGAATAAAACTTGACCAGACCGAAAAGGTTGGACAGATCGGTGAGCGCCAGTGCCGGCATGCCGTAAGCGACCGCGCGGGCCACCGCATCGTCAAGACGGACAATGCCATCGGTGATCGAATATTCACTGTGCAGACGAAGATGGACGAAACGGGTTTCAGGCATCCTGGCATTTTACCCGAATGCGCGGAAAGCCTCGCCCCAACGATCTGGTTGCGGAGTACCCTTTAGGCGAAGCCGCCGAGTTTGGTCGGGGATGGATAGCGCGGACGCCATAGGTGTCCTTGCCCTGGCTGTCAATCGGGAGTTGCCTGTTGCTCGATGTACTGCCGAATGATGCTAATTGGGGCACCGCCACAGGAGGCGGCGAAGTAGCTGGGCGACCACAATCCGCCCTTGAGATAGTAGCGCTGGGCAATATCCGGTCGTTCCTTGCGCAGTACCCGACTGGAAGCCCCTTTGAGACTGTTCACTAGTGCCGATACGGCAACCTTGGGTGGATAGTTCACCAGCAAATGCACATGGTCACGTTCGCCGTCCATTTCCACCAGGTCGGCCTCGAAGCCAGTGCATGTTTTAGCGAACAATTCTTTGAGCCGGTAAATTGCATCGCTATCGAAGACCTTGCGGCGATATTTCGCCACAAAAACCAGGTGGATGTGCATGTTAAAAACACAGTGCCGCCCGTGTCGAATGTCATTGTTTGTTTGCATAGACCAAACTATAATTTAGCCGTGAACTGCTTGCAAGCCTACAAATACGAACTACAGCCCAACGGCGACCAGCAGCGCAATACGCGCCGCTTCGTTGGCTCGTGCCGGTTCGTATTCAACAAGGCGCTGGCGATGCAGAAAGCCAGATACGAGCAGGGCGAGAAGAAGCTGGGCTGGATTCGCTACCGCAATAGCCGGGACATTCTCGGCACAGCGCAGAACATCACCGTATCTTGCAACGGCGGCAAGTGGTTCGTGTCGATTCAGACTGAGCGCGAGATTGCAGAGCCGGTCCATCCTTCAGCCTCGATCATCGGCATCGATGTGGGTTGCAGCTACGAGAACAACGCCGATCTGGTCGGCGCGATGCGACTGAGCAGGGGTTTGCTTGTTTAACGCCGTAGGAATCCCCAGCCTTCAGGCCGGAGAGGATGTCAACATCATGCGTGCTGCCCTGTTCGTTAGCTCTCCTCTGGAGCTGCTGCGTGCGTGTGTCGGATACCAGAAGTCAGGGAAAAATATTTTGCTTCGCGCCCGTAAGCAAGGCAAACCACAGCAAAGGAATGTACTAATGCAGAGCGACGACCCGCTGGCGATCCCCCTGTGGATCAATGGCCACGCTTATCTCACGCTAGCTCCGGCCTTTCTCGATGTCCGCAATCCGGCCAGTGGCGAGGTATTGCGCCGCACACCGCTGTGTGGCGCGGGTGAAGTGAAACAGGCGGTCGTTGCGGCAACAGACGCGCTGCCAGCCTGGGCGGCACAACCCAGCGTAGCGCGTGCTGCACTGCTGGCTAAGGTGGGTGAGGCAGTATCCGCTTATGCCGGGCATCTCGCCCAACTGATCGTCGAGGAATCCGGTAAGGACGGCGCGCTGGCCGCTGCCGAAGTTGCCGACGCTGTGGCGCTCCTGCGTTCTGCGCCAACCGGCGATGTTTCGGCAGTGTTAGCTATTGTCGGCAACGCACAAGCCCCCCTGCTCTCTTCCTTGCGGCTTGCCGTCCCAGCACTGATGGCGGGTTCGACGGTTGTTATCCGGCCGTCTCCGGAAACACCATCGGCGATTTTCGCGCTGGCCGAGTTGACCGGCCGTTGTGGGTTCCCCGGCGGGGTTTTCAATATTCTGCAGGGCGGCGATGTGGCGGTAGACGCTTTGCGCGCTGCCGCAGGCGTTAGCCTGCTCATTGCGTGACCTGGCGCCCTATGATCCCTTCTCCGCTGCGTCGGCTTATCCTTCCAAGACCATGAGCGACCACAGCCATCACGACCATCATCACGCCGATCCCGGGCCGCGCCTGGTCTGGGCCCTGCTGTTGACACTCGGCTTTGCAGTGCTTGAAGCGGTAACCGGTTTCTGGTCCGGGTCGCTGGCGCTACTCGGCGACGCCGGGCATATGGTGACTGACAGTGCCTCGCTCGGCCTGGCCGCTTTTGCCGTCTGGCTGAGCAGGCGTCCTCCCTCAAAACGTCACTCCTACGGCCTGGGTCGCGTCGAAACACTGGCCGCTCTGCTTAATGTCCTGTTCATGGTGGTGGTGGTGGTCAGCATCTCGGTGGCCGCAATCCAGCGTTTTCTTGAGCCGACGGCAATCAATGGTCAGGCCGTAACGCTGGTTGCGCTGGCCGGTCTGCTCATTAACATCGGTGTTGCCTGCTTGCTCATGCATGGTGAGCAAACGATGAATACACGTGGCGCCCTGCTGCATGTGCTCGGTGATCTGCTCGGCTCGGTGGCGGCGCTGGTCGCTGGTGCGGTGATTGTTTTCACCGGCTGGACGCCGATCGATCCGCTGCTCTCTCTGCTCATTTGCTTGCTGGTCCTCGGCTCCAGCCTGCGGCTCTTGCGTGAGGTCTTGCACGCATTACTCGAAGGTGTTCCGGCGCACCTTTCCCTGGAGCAGGTCGGGCAGGCGCTGGCGACCGTTCCCGGCGTCAACTCGGTCCATGATCTGCACATCTGGACCTTGTCGTCAAATCGCATCGCGCTGTCAGCGCATCTGGTGGTCGATGACTTTTCCCAGTGGCCCGACGTTCTGGCGGCTGCCCGGCACGTGTTGCTGCATCAGGGAATTGCCCATGTCACCTTGCAGCCAGAGTCTGCCATGCACCCGGTTCGCTGGTTATCGCGCGCTGCCGCCGCCAGCAGCAAAGATGCATAAAAAAACGCTGCCCGAAGGCAGCGTTTTCAGGTAGCGCATACGACCCCGAAAAACTACGCAGCTACCGCCGTAGCCGCCGCCCTCCGGCGTTGTACGAAGATAACCAGCGCCAGCATTCCCAAGGTCGGGATGAACAGCCACTCAGGCGCCGGCTGAGTGGATTCCATTTCAATCGCCGTCACTGTCTGACCCTGCTTGAAGCCGGCCTTGTCAGCCTTGCTACGGAACTTGACCGCAGCAACTTCCAGTTGATCGCCATTGGTTTGCAAGCGCAGACCGAACCTCTCGAAGCGCTGGGCCGCCGTGCCCGCTTCGCCGAGCGGCAGCAGCATGCCTTTGTTGACCAACTTGCCGTTCAGATCTTCACCTTCGATCCAGACGCGCAGATCCTCGTTGGCCGGTGCTTTCTCGGCAATCTGCATGATCTGCGTTGGCGCCACCTTGTTGTAAGGCGGAACAATCATGTCCATCCAGAAGTTCGGTCGGAACAGGCTGAACGCGATCAGCAGCAGCAGGGCGCTTTCGTACCACTTGCTGCGGGTGATGAACCAGTTCTGCGACGCGGCAACGAAAATCAGGCTGGCGGCAATGGCCGAAACGACGACCAGAATGAATTGCGAAATGCTGTCGATGCCGATCAGCAGCAGTTGCGTGTTGTAGATGAACATGAAGGGCAGGACGCTGGTGCGGATGCTGTACCAGAAGGCGGTAAAGCCGGTCAGCATCGGATCGCATTTGGCGATGCCCGCCGCCGCGTAGGCCGCCAGTCCGACCGGCGGCGTCACGTCGGCCATGATGCCGAAATAGAAGACGAACATGTGGATGGCGATCAGCGGGACGACCAGTCCGCTCTGCGCGCCAAGTTCGACGACTACCGGCGCCATCAGCGTCGACACGATGATGTAGTTGGCCGTCGTCGGCACGCCCATGCCGAGGATCAGCGAAGCGACGGCGACCATGCACAGCATCAGCAGCAGGTTGCCGGCCGAGATCAGCTCGACCACTTCAGCCAGCACCAGACCGATGCCGGTCAGCGTTACGGTACCGACGATGATGCCAGCGGTCGAGGTGGCGATGGCGACGCCGACCATATTTCGCGCACCAGCAATCAGGCCCGTTTTCAGATCCTGGAAGCCCTGCGCCCAGTCAGCCTTGATCTCGCGCTGACCGCGGAACCAAGCGCCAAGCGGACGTTGCGTAACCAGGATGAAGATCAGGAACATCGTTGCCCAGAAGGCCGACAGCGCTGGCGAAAGCTCCTCGATCATCAGATTCCAAATCAGGGCGGCGACCGGCAACAGGAAATGCAGGCCGCTCTTGATCGTCGGCCCCGGCTCGGGCAGCTTGAGAATCGGTGAATTCGGATCCTCCATGTGCAGCTCGGGATAATTTGACTCGTACTTGACCAGGCCGATGTAAGCGCCGAGCATGAGCAAGGCGATGACAAGCGTGGACGCGTCACCGGCAACGCCCTTGATCCAGCCCAGGCCAAAATAAACGACATTGGCCAAGAGAATGACGCCGCTCACCGAGAGTACGAAACCGATCAGGCGATTCATCAACGGCGGCATGTTATCGCGCGGGATGCCGCGAATGTCGGCCTTGCAGGCCTCCAGGTGCACGATGTAGAACAGCGCGATGTAGGACATCAGCGCCGGCAGGGCGGCGTGCTTGATGATCTGGGTGTAGGGAATGCCGACGTACTCGACCATCAGGAAGGCCGCAGCGCCCATCACCGGCGGCATGATCTGGCCGTCGACCGAGGCGGCGGTTTCAACGGCAGCGGCCACGTGGGGCTTGTAGCCGACGCGTTTCATAAGCGGGATGGTGAAGGTGCCGACGGTCACCACGTTAGCGATCGAGCTGCCCGAAATAAGGCCGGTCAAGCCCGAGGAGACGACCGCTGCCTTGGCCGGGCCGCCGCGCATGTGGCCGAGCAGCGAGAGCGCTGACTTAATGAAGTAGTTGCCGGCGCCGCCCGTATCGAGCAGCGCACCGAAGAGCACGAAGAGAAAGACGAAGCCCGACGAGACGCCCAGCGCAACGCCGAAAACGCCTTCGGTGGACAACCACAGATGCGTCATGCCCTTGCCGAACGATGCCCCCTTGTGCGCAATCATCTCTGGCATGTAAGGGCCGAGAAAGATGTAGCCGATGAAGAGCAGAGCCATCAACGTCATCGGCAGGCCAATGACGCGGCGCGTTACTTCCAGCAGGAGAGTGACGCCGGCCAATGCAACCACCAGATCGAAGGCGGTCGGCTGACCGGGCCGCGCGGCAAGTTCGGCGTAAAAAAGGTATAGATAAGCCCCACAAAAGGCGCCGAGCAGCGCCAGCACCCAGTCTTGCACCGGGATGCGGGTGCGTGGCGAACTCTTGAGTGGTGGGAAAAGCATGTAGCCCAGAAACATCGCAAAGGCCAAGTGGATTGAGCGTGACTGGGTATCGTTGAGAACAAATATGCCAAACGCGAACGGCAGCGGCGAGGCAATCCAGAGCTGGAACAGCGACCATGCCATCGCCGCGTACATTACGATCTTGGCTGCCAGGCCACTCGGTCGGCGCCCCCCGGTATCCGATTCGGCAACCATTTGCCGGATTTCGTCGTCGGTCAATTCCGACGTCTTAACTTCATTTTCGTTCACTGACTGCCCCCTATTTTAAATAACATAAAACGCAAGACGGCTCCGTTGAGGAGCCGTCCCGAATCAGCAGGCGCGCATCGCGTCGCCTAGGCCATTCTTACATCCAGCCTTTTTCCTTGTAGTACTTGACGGCGCCCGGATGTAGCGGTGCCGACATGCCGTTCTTGATCATGTCCTTCGGCTCGAGATTGGCCAGCGCCGGATGCAGTTTCTTGAACTCCTCGAAGTTGTCGAAGACCGCCGAGACCATGGCATAGACGACATTATCCGGAACCTTGGACGAGGTGACGAAGCTGGCCACGACGCCAAAGGTCTTGGTCGCCTCCGGGTTACCTGGATACATGCCGCCGGGGATCGTCGCGTAGGCGAAGTACGGATACTCCTTGACCAGTTTGTCGACTGCCGGACCGGTAACCGGCACCAGCTTGGCGCCGCAGGTGGTGGTCGGATCCTGGATGTTGGCCGCTGGGCTGGCGACGACAAAGCCAAAGCCGTCGATCTTGTTGTCACACAGCGCCGGGCCGTGCTCGTCGGGCTTCAGTTCGGAGGTCAACGAGAAGTCACTGGTCTTCATGCCCATACTGGCCATCAGCATGTCGACCGTGGCGCGCGTACCGGAACCTGGATTGCCGACATTGAAGCGCTTGCCCTTGAAGTCTTCGAACTTTTTGATGTTGGCTTCCTTGCGCGACAGCACCATCAGCGCCTCGGGGAATACCGAGAACACTGCGCGCAGATCGCTGTGCGCTCCACCGTCCTTGAACTGAGCCAGGCCCTTGACGGCATTGTATTCAACGTCGGACTGGGCGACACCGAAGTCAAGTTCGCCGGCCTTGATGGTATTGATGTTATAGACCGATGCAGCGGTGCTCTCGACTGAGCAGCGGATACCGTGCTTGGCTCTTTCCTTGTTCATCAAACGACAGATGGCGCCACCAGCGACGTAATAGACGCCGGTCACACCGCCGGTACCAATGGTGACAAATTTCTGTTGTGCCACGGCGACCGGGCTGGCCAGTGTTACACCAAGCGCCAGAGCGGCGGCGATAATTGTTAGTTTCTTCATTGTTGATCTCTCCTTTAGTGTGCCGATAAATGAAAGCTGGTGAGGCAAGCGCCTCTTTCGCTTACTTTGCGTCCCCTCGACCTCTACATGAATTGGGCCTGTTGTAGCCGGGGGTAGGGTAGCGCTAAACGACTGACTCGTAAAGTACGTTGCAAAAAATGCCCTGAGGAAGCGCCGTTTGACCAGGCCAACGCCAAGGTCGGCTTGTTTCAAGTCGTGCTAGGATGAGCGCTCGCTTTCGGGGGTGGCTATCATCGATCCGTGCAAAAAGGAGTTGCCATGGGCGTTAGCACAGTACAGGAAATTCGCGCCGCGATTGCGCGGGGCGAATGGCGCAAACCGACTTCCGGCCTGGCCTCAGGGTTTACCCAGGCCAATGTCGTGATCCTGCCCAAAAAATACGCCTTTGATTTCCTACTGTTCTGCACCCGCAACGACAGACCCTGCCCGGTGATTGACGTCTGCGAGAGCGGAATCACCGCGCCGCCGCTGGCTGGACCCGACGCCGACATCCGCACGCAGATTCCCCGCTATCGCATCTATCGCAATGGTGTGCTGGAGCAGGAGACCGAGCATATTCGCGATCATTTCACCGACAACATGGTCACCTTTCTCCTCGGCTGTAGTTTCACCTTCGAACAGGATCTTCTGGATAACGGCATCCCGGTGCGGCACATCGAACTTGATCGCAACGTCCCGATGTACGTCACCAATCGCGAATGCTGTCCGGCCGGAATATTCTCCGGGCCGATGGTCGTCAGCATGCGCCCCATCCCGGAGACCCTGGTCGGCAAGGCCCGCGCGATCACCGCCAAATATCGCAAAGCGCACGGCGCGCCAGTGCATATCGGTGATCCCGCCGCTCTTGGCATCAGAGATTTGCAAAGCGTCGATTTCGGCGACCCGCCGGAAATTCGCCAGGGCGAGATTCCGGTCTTCTGGGCCTGTGGTGTGACGCCCCAGATGGCGCTCAAACGGGCCAAGCCGGAACTGGTCATCACTCATGCCCCGGGTTATATGTTCATCACCGACATCAGGGACAAGGACCTGGCTGAATCGTGAATGAATCTAGCCTGATGACGCAAGCCATCGCTCGCATTGAAGCACTGGCGCGACGCGACCCGGGCAGCCGGGGACTGGCGTCTTTCGCCGACACCCGCCATCTTCTCCCCGCAGCCGCCGAACTCCTGCGCGGCGAGCGCGTGATCGTGGTTACCGGTTTTTGCATCCGCGCCGAGATGATCGGGGAAACCGACGGGCCGCCGGGTGCCCTGGCCATCGCTGATGCTCTGCGTCAACTTGGCAAGGAGGTGGTGCTGGTTACCGACAAGTACAGCGCCTGTCTGCTCAGTGCCGGCGCGACGGTCTTCGGCACCCCCTTCCCGACGCTTACCCTGAGTCTGCCTCAGGATGTGGCCGAGCGCCAGATTGAGGAGCTCCTCGCCACCTTCGCGCCAAGCCAGGTGGTCGCCATAGAACGCCCAGGGCGTGCTGCGGACGGGCATTGTTACTCGATGCGTGGCGAAATTCTCGACGACCTCGTCCCCGCCGCAGATCGCCTGCTGGCATCGCCATCCGCGTACCGGAGTATCGCCATCGGCGACGGCGGCAACGAGCTGGGTTTCGGCAGTCTGCGCGAGTCGCTGAAGGGGCGAGTCGTCCACGGCGAACTCATTTTTTGCTCGACGCCGGCGGACTACCTGATCCCTGCGGGAATTTCCAACTGGGGCGCTTTTGCTCTGGTCGCCACGCTATCCCTGCTCGCCGGCCGCCTCCTGCTGCGTGCGCCAGAGCACGAGTACGCCGTGCTGCAAGCCCTGCTCGCCGCAGGTGCGGTGGATGGCTGCACGAAAAAAAATGAACTGTCGGTGGACGGGCTGTGCTGGGCAGATTATGCGAGAACTATCGCAGACATCTATCAGGAAACCCTGAGCGCCCTGGAAACTATCGCGACTCCTTGATGATGCGTCCCCACCCTGGCTGTACTGGCCGTGCATTGGGCTTGTACAGGCGCTCGAAAATCGCCAGTTGCTCGGGTGAGAGTTGCTGTGGTTGTTTGAGTACCAGCCACAGTACATCCTCAGTGCACGGCGGTGTTGTCAGCGACCCCATGAAGGTAAAGTAGCGCTGATCTCCAGGCAATAGGCGGCTAAGGTCGAGGGTCTGCGCCGGTGGCGCCACTTCACCGCCTTTTTCCAGCGGCAGGTTGTTCAATGCCATCTGGATCACCGGATTCTCCGTTCCAGTATCCAGCAGGACGACGGCGATGGCCAGTTTCCCATCGTCAGATTTGTGCACCAGTTGCGCGTCCATGGCGAAGGCTCGGCCGTCGATCGTAATCTCGGACGGTCGATGGAACTGAATGCGGATCAACTCGTAGTTCTTGCCGAGCAGACCGAGGCTGCCGCCATAGACGGTCATCTGCAAGTTGCGGCCGCTATCGACTACCCGGAACGACGCCGGCCGATAGGCGAACTGAATCGGCTCAAGATCAAGCGCGATGCCATCACGCAGGTCGATCGGGGACTGTCGACGACCGCTGCCGCAGGTCGCGTATTCTGCTTTCAGCCGGCTCCAGTTATCCGCTCCGCCAGTGCCGTCGTAAGACCACGGGATGTTGGAGAGGTCCGTGGCCGAAGCGTCTTTCCGGATCCCATGTAAGGCTGACGAGGCATTCGACGTTATCTTCCTCAACTCTTTCTGGACTTCCTTTTCGACGAGCGATTCGTTCTCCTTGCGCAACGCGCCGGCAGCCTCGTTAACTTTTTCGGCAGTCCTGCTGGCCAGAGCGACGGCCGGACTTCCGGATTTCGGCCGGCAGACCTCGCGCAACAATTTATCGTCGGGCGTTCCCGAGCGCACCGGCATGTCATAGGGAATCTTTACTTCCTCCTGCCGCACCAACTCGCCTTCTTCCTTGAAGTAACTGCGTTTGAGCGTCGAGTGTGTACGCTCGGTGCAATCGTAACGACTCATGACCTCGATAATGCGGTAGGCCGATGACGTTTTCGGGTCGACAATCGGCTTGTCGAGAACAATACGCCCCGTCGCTGTCGCCTCACCATTCGGATTGCTGACGATGCTGGCCCGGTCGATTTCAACGCGCTTGCCCTGTTCGCTGGCGACCACCTGCCAAGCCGCGCAGGCCATTGCCGGAAGCACTGTTGCAATCAGGGCAGCGCAAAGCTTGATGCACAGGACGGGACTCCCGCTATTCGTTTTTGCTCTCATCTTCTGGATCACGGAAAACCTGATGAATACTTTAGCCGAATTTTCCGTAATCCCCGGAACAAACTTCAGAGTGCTGACCCTACGGGCCAGGTGAGTCTTGCTTAAAGTTAGCAATTCCAGTAACTTGCAAAATCACGTTAGGGGTGCCGCGCCATAATGGCGCTGCTGAGATAGTCCCTTTGAACCTGTACGGGTAATGCCGTCGTAGGGAAGCGGAAAGCCGGTCATTTCACTTCTTTGCCGCCCCTCTCCGACATCCCGTGCTTGTCGTGCCCTTTAGCCAGGAAACATCATGAACGCCAACGAAAAATTCATCGCCTCCGACGCCCACGTGGACGCCGCAGCCATTTTGCCGCTGCCGAATTCGCGCAAGATCTACGTCACCGGCAGCCGTCCCGACCTAAGGGTTCCTATGCGTGAAATTTCACAGTCCGACACCGACACCGCTTTTGGTGGCGAAAAGAACCCGCCGATCTACGTCTACGACTGCTCCGGCCCCTACTCCGATCCACGGGCCACGATCGATATCCGCAACGGACTGCCGGCGCTGCGTGCGCAGTGGATCACCGAACGCGGTGATGTCGGGGCTCTGACCGACTTGAGTTCCGACTTCGGCCGTGTTCGCGCGGCCGACAAAAAACTTGATGCGCTGCGTTTCCCCGGCCTGCAACGCAAGCCCCTGCGTGCCAAGCCGGGCGCTAACGTCTCGCAAATGCACTATGCACGACGCGGCATCATCACGCCGGAAATGGAGTACGTCGCCATTCGTGAAAACAACAACCGCCGTGCCTACGTCGAACAATTGAAAGCCTCCGGCCCGGAAGGCAATCGCTTCGCCGAAATCCTTTGCCGCCAGCACCCCGGCCACAGCTTTGGCGCCAGCATCCCCGACGAAATCACGCCGGAATTCGTGCGCTCCGAAGTCGCCCGCGGCCGTGCCATCATCCCGAACAATATCAACCACCCTGAATCCGAACCGATGATCATCGGCCGCAATTTCCTGACCAAGATTAATGCCAACATCGGCAACTCGGCGCTCAGTTCGAGCATCCAGGAAGAAGTCGAGAAAATGACTTGGTCGATCCGCTGGGGCGGCGACACGGTGATGGATCTGTCGACCGGCAAGAACATCCACGAAACGCGCGAGTGGATCATCCGCAACAGCCCGGTGCCGATCGGCACGGTGCCGATCTATCAGGCGCTGGAAAAGGTCTCTGGCCGCGCCGAAGAGCTGACCTGGGAGATCTTCCGCGATACGCTGATCGAACAGGCCGAGCAGGGCGTCGACTACTTCACCATTCATGCCGGTGTCCTGCTGCGTTATGTGCCGCTGACTGCCAAGCGCCTGACCGGAATCGTTTCACGCGGCGGCTCGATCATGGCCAAATGGTGCCTGGCGCACCATAAAGAGAGTTTCCTGTACACGCACTTCGAGGATATCTGCGAAATCATGAAGGCTTACGATGTCGCCTTCAGTCTTGGTGACGGCCTGCGTCCCGGTTCGATCTACGACGCCAACGACGAAGCGCAGCTTGGCGAACTGAAGACGCTCGGCGAACTGACGCAGGTCGCCTGGAAGCATGACGTGCAGGTAATGATCGAAGGTCCCGGCCACGTGCCGATGCACATGATCAAGGAGAACATGGACCTGCAACTCGAACAGTGCAGTGAAGCGCCGTTCTATACTCTCGGCCCGTTGACCACCGATATTGCCCCCGGCTACGACCACATCACCAGTGGCATCGGCGCTGCGATGATTGGCTGGTTCGGCACTGCCATGCTCTGCTACGTGACGCCCAAAGAGCACCTTGGCCTGCCCGACAAGGACGACGTCAAGGAAGGCATCATCACCTACAAGCTCGCCGCGCACGCCGCCGACCTCGCCAAGGGCCACCCTGGTGCACAGATCCGTGACAATGCCTTATCCAAGGCCAGATTCGAATTCCGTTGGGATGATCAGTTCAACCTCGGCCTCGACCCGGACAAAGCGCGTGAATTCCACGACGAAACACTGCCCAAGGAATCAGCCAAGGTAGCCCACTTCTGCTCGATGTGCGGCCCGCATTTCTGCTCGATGAAGATCACCCAGGATGTCCGCGAGTTCGCTGCCAAGCAAGGCGTCAGCGAAAGCGAAGCGCTGGTCAGGGGGATGGAGGTCAAAGCCGTCGAGTTCGTCAAGGCTGGCGCCGAGGTCTACCGTAGAATTTGACGCGCTTCAGGCGACTAACGCACGTCCGCAGCGGACGCAAAATCCTCGCCCAACGCGAGTTTCTGGCCAGGCCCGGCGGCAGATTTCCGGCACAGACCACTCGGTTGCGTCCGCCGTTCTTGGCCTGATAGAGCGCCTGGTCGGCAGCGGCGATTAGGCGCTCGGCGAGTTGCGGATGCTGTCCGGCCTGTTCTGTGTCAGGCAGCATCGATAGGCCGATCGAGATGGTGACCTTGATGGCTTGCCCGGAATGCGCCTGCAAACGTATTTCTTCGATGCTGCTACGAATCCGTTCAGCGACCTGACGAGCATGATGCAGCCCGGACTGTGGCAGGAGAACGACGAATTCCTCACCCCCGTAGCGGGCTATCGTATCGCCTGCCCTTAGTTGGGACTGGATGATTCTGGCTACTCTGCGCAGCACTTCATCACCCGTTTGATGACCATGGCTGTCATTGATCCGCTTGAACTTGTCGATATCGAGGAACATGCAGGCCAGTGAATGCTTATAGCGGCGAGCCTGGCTGATTTCCACCGGGTAGCGGTGCTCGAAATAACGGCGGTTTTGCACGCCGGTCAAACCGTCGGTCAGCCCCGCCAGCTTCAAACGTTCCTGGGTGAGGGCGCTCTCCAGGCAAATGGCGATGATTTCAGCGAGTCGTTCGAGGAAGTCCGTTGCACAACCGGTCCGGTAACGCTCCGGGTCGGCGCTGCCAAAGTGTAGGCTGCCGATCAGCTCACCCTGGCGCGTCAGGGGCAACAGGGCAACCGAGGCAATGGCCCCCGGTGGGGCATTGAAATGGGGCCGGTGGTGTTCGCTGAAGGCGCCCAGAAACGGTCGGCGTAACGCCTTGTACAACGTTTCCAGCGGCGCTGGCGACGACAGTAGAGTGAGTCCGGTGCAGGCGCGATTGCTGTTTAACCCGCTGTCCAGCCCGCTTTCCAGAATGCGGGTGGCTTCGCCGTCACGATCCACCAGCGCGAGGGTGACAAACTCAAGCCCGAACGCGAGCTTGTACTCGGCAAGCAGCAGACGGACCAGTTCGAGCAGGGAGCCAGCGCCAATCAGCAGGCGTTCGAGTTGATCAAAACGGCGCATCTTGTCTTCGTTTTGCCGCGCCTCGTGCAGCAGGGTTCCCAACTGCTGTCGAAGGGAAACATTCTCTGCCTCAAGAAGATTGTTCGTGATCATGCCGGCATGCTACCACCAATAGTCAAAGGTGATACCCGTCGGACGCGTCGGGCGGCTCGCGCAGTTTCGGCGCTCAGGATTACAGGGGTTGAACAGTCTCGACAGAGCCACGCTCGGGCATAAGATCTTCCGTAGCAGCCTTCGCCGGTTTGCGCTGTGGCCCGGCCGGGGCCAGGGTGACGCGGTTGCGTCCCTGGTTCTTCGAGACGTACAGGGCGTTGTCCACACGTTCAACAAAGGCGCCGGCGGTTTCGCCGAAACAATAACTGGCCACACCTAGCGATATCGTGATCTGAGCTATTTCTTGACCGTTGTTGGCGCGTCGAATCCGGCTTCTTTCAATCGTCGAGCGGATTTTTTCGGCCAGCGCGTGTGCGCCTTCAATTGTCGTCTCGGGCAGCAGGACAACGAACTCCTCGCCGCCATAGCGGGCCGCCGTATCCTTGCCCTTAATGTTCGCTTGCAGGATTTTCGCCACGCTGCACAGCACCTTGTCACCAAAGAGATGCCCGTAGTTATCATTGACTTGCTTGAAATGATCAATGTCGGCGATCAGCAGGCTGGGGCCTTGCTCGCCCGATTCCACCGTAGACAAACAGGCGGCCAGGGCCAGATCAAATCCCCGACGATTGACCAGTCCAGTCAGGCCGTCGGCGAGCGCCTCCTCGCGTGCCCGATCAACTTCCTGCCGAAGCTTCTCGATTTCGCTCTGACTGTCGTCGAGGCGCCCCTTCAGAGTAGTGATGGCGCCCTGCATTTCGTGAATACCGAACAACAGCTTGTCGATCACCTTGATTGTGCCGGAGTCCGATTCTACGTTTCCAAGATCTTCGCTACATTGCACCAGCTCGTTGCCGAATTGATCAGCATGATCTTCGGCATGTGCGGCAGACTGCGCTATGTCGTTCAGAGCTTTCTGGAATCCGTCCGCCAGACGCTGCGCCGTCTGCGCATCGAGTTCGGCGATGTATTTCTGGAAAAGGTCGGCGGTGATGGTTTCATCGAGTTGCGCGCCGTTTTTGGTGAGTGTATCGATGGCCGCTTGGAGCGGTTTATTGATTCCCGCCACGTATTCATACCAGACGGCATAACTGATCGGATGCAGTGCCGCCGCCTGTCGTGACATCAAGGGTAGAGACAGCCTCAGGTATTCGGCGCTCTGATTGACGGTTTCTTGATATTTCATCATCGGGAACGATCTCTTACTAGCCAAGAGGTTTGCAAGCTACGACGTGGTTGGATGATGACATAGGTTCTTAGGAATATCCATACTACCGACACTACAATTATAGGCAGGAAGAAATGAAAAACCCGCAAAGCTTGTGGCAGTGCGGGCTTCCATTATTCATCTGGCGGAGAGGGTGGGATTCGAACCCACGGTACCTTGCAGTACGCCTGATTTCGAGTCAGGTACAATCGACCACTCTGCCACCTCTCCATCGGGGCGGCATGCTATCACAAGTTGGCCAAGAGGTGCGTTTTATCATCCTTTTTCGCCCGAACGATAGGAGTGAGCATGGTTAATGAGTCACAAGAGGCTGGGGTGGCGGCGGCTATTGTTGAACGTATAGAAACGCAGCGACTGCCGAGGGCCATTGATCTCAAGGAAAAAGTCGATCAGGGTGGGGTGCTGGATGATTTTGATATCGATTTTCTGGACCGGGTATTCGCCGATACCAATGAATTGAGGCCTTTTTTGACGCGCCATCCTGAGTACCAGGCGCTGGCGGCGCGGATGATGAATCTGTATCACGAAATTACGGAAAAAGCGCTGAGCAACGAGCCGAAGTTGCCATAGGGGTGGAAGTGTAAAACGGGACAGGGCGCTATGGCGCCCTGTCCCGTTTGTGCTCGCAGTTGCCGCTTACTTGCTCGGCGTTTGCTCCAGTTTTTTTTCAATCTGAGTTATTGGTACGGCGCCAGGGACGCGATCGCCATCGATGAAGAAAAGGGTCGGGGTGCCGGTGATCGCCAGTTTGCGGCCTAATTCGACTGTTTTTTGGACTGCGCTGGTGTCACAGTCGCCCTTGCCGGTCAGTGCCTTGCCTTCCTGCATCCACTCATTCCAGGCCTTGGCCTTGTCTGATGAGCACCAGACCTGGTTCGACTTGTCGAGCGAGTCGGACGAAAGAATCGGGTAGAGGAAGGTGTAGAGGGTTACGTTGTCAAGCTTGGCGATATCTTTCGCCAGTTTCTTGCAGTAGCCGCAGTTCGGATCTTCGAAGCTGGCGAGAACGCGCTTGCCGTCACCGCGCACCTGCTTGACGGCGAGTTCGAGCGGCAAGTCGGAAAACTTGATCGCCGAGAGTTTCTGCATGCGTTCGGCGGTTACGTTTTTCATCGTCTTGCCGTCGATCAAGGTGCCGGCAATGATGGCATTGAGTTTCTCGTCGGTGTAAAGGATCTGCCCATCGGCGTAAATTTCGTAAAGTCCGAGATAGGGGCTTTTGGCAACGCTGCTAACCTTGGTCCCCAGTTTGGCTTCAACCGCTTTTTTGACGCTGGCTTCGTCGGCCAGGGCGGTCAGGCTGAGGATGGCAGCCAGAGCGAACGGCAGCAGTTTGTTGAGCATGGAGTTTCTCCGTTTGAACAGGGGTTAAAAGGCGCCGAGCGCGTAGCGTACAAGCGAGTTCTTCAGGACTGGCAAGGCAT
Organism: Propionivibrio sp.; assembly: GCF_029255185.1. Classification (GTDB taxonomy): domain Bacteria; phylum Pseudomonadota; class Gammaproteobacteria; order Burkholderiales; family Rhodocyclaceae; genus Propionivibrio. Next base: position 63,867 of record NZ_JAPUVO010000130.1, on the reverse strand, counting down.
TGGTAAGGCTCATTCCGATATTGCGCAAGGGTCTCAGACCGGGTAGTTTCTCACGAAATAGCCGGCGCAGTGTATGGGTTGTGTACTGCATGAGGAGCGTTTCTTCGCGCCGGGCGCGCTGGTAGCGACGCAGCAGACGCGCGCTGCCGATGTCCTGCCACTCCGGCGTGGCAGCCAGCAGCTCAGCCAGCGCTCTGGCGTCCTGATAGCCGAGGTTGATGCCGTGCCCGGACAGGGGGTGAATCCCGTGTGCGGCGTCACCGATTAGCGCCAGTCGTGGCGCAATGGTGCGTGGAACGCGCATCAGACGCAGTGGGAAGGCGTTAGCCGGCGTAATCAGTCTGAGCTTGCCCAGTTCGTCGTTGCCAGCCGCAGCAACGCGGGCGCCAAACGCCTCTGCCGGAAGCGTCAGTAGCGCTTGCGCGTTGGTATCGGGTGTCGACCAGACGATCGAGATGCGCTGTCCGGGCAGCGGTAGCCAGGCCAGGACGCCGTCGTCGCGAAACCACTGGCGAGCGATGCCGCGATGCGGCCGTTCGCATTCAAAGTTGGCGACCAGCCCCATTTCATCGTAGGGAGTATTGATCGCCGGCAGGCCGGCGGCCTCACGGATCCAGGAGTCGCGGCCGTCCGCGCCGACCAGCAAGCGTGTCGACAGCGTTTGACCAGTGTCGAGCGTTAGCAGGGTGGCGGCCTCTGTGATGTTAATGGCGTGCGGTGCAGCCGGGCAAAGCAAGGTGAGGTTGCCTTGCCGTTTGACGCTTTCCCATAGTTCGCCGGCCATAAGTGACGATTCAAGAATCCAGCCAAGTTCCGGGACGCCCGTCTCATAGGCGGAAAAGTCGAGTCGTGCGCCGCCGTCGCCGAGGATTTTCATGGCCTTGATCGGCGTTATGCGTTCGGCATCCAGATGTTTCCACGCGCCAATTTGCCGGAGAAAATCGGCATTGGCTGGGCTGATGGCATAGACGCGCGCATCCCACCCCGTCGCTGGCACCGGCGCACGACTTTCGACCAAGGCAATTTTCAGGCGCGTATCGCGCAGGGCACAAGCCAGCGAGAGTCCAGCCAGCCCACCACCCACGATGACTACATCAAACTGCATTCAATGCCTCCGGTAAGCCGCGATTGTGCCCTGTCGCGCTGTCGTTTTACAAGCGTGGCGGCGCGTGTTAGAAGCTTCTTCCATGAATTCATGTGAGCATTCCGAATCAATCAGTTACTTCCCGGCCATCCTTTGCGTTGAGTGCGACTCGCCGATTGATGCACTGCTTGCCCTTTGCGTGCCGCGTGACGAGGCCATGAATCTGCTTGCTGCCGCGTGGCGCAATGACGAATTCGAGTGCGTCGTGGCCAGCGTCGATGGTGGTCGCAGCGTGGCTGTGCTGCGTACGCCGGAAGGGCGCTGGGCCGCGTGCAATGCCTTTCTCGACCACGTTTGTTTAACACGACACGAGGCTGAGCGGCAGCTTAAGAAACTGCTCAAGCGTGGTCGGCGCGGGTATATCGGGGCATTAGTCCTGGCCGCAGGCGAAAAAAAACCGGCTTAATGCTGAGCCGGTTTTCCTGCGCTGCGCGGTGCTGATCAAACCAGAGTGCCGACGTTGTTGAGGTCGGCGAAGGCTTGCTTGAGGCGGGCTTTGAAAGCCTCTTCGCCGGCCCGCAGAAAAGCGCGCGGGTCGTAGTATTTCTTGTTCGGTTTGTCGTCGCCTTCCGGGTTGCCGATCTGGCCCTGGAGGTAGGCTTCGTTCTTCTTGTAGTAGTTTTTGACGCCATCCCAAAAGGCCCACTGCGTATCGGTGTCAATATTCATCTTGATTACGCCATAGGAGATCGCTTCGCGGATTTCTGCGAGTGAGGAGCCTGAGCCGCCGTGGAATACGAAGTCGATTGGCCGAGCCTGGGTGCTGAACTTTTTCTGGATGTATTCCTGGGAGTTCTTCAGAATCACCGGTTGCAGCTTGACGTTACCCGGTTTGTAGACGCCGTGCACATTGCCGAACGAGGCGGCGATGGTGAATCGATTGCTGATCCTGGACAGGTGCTCGTAGGCGTAAGACACGTCTTCAGGCTGGGTATAGAGCTTGGCGCTGTCAACATCGTTGTTGTCGACGCCGTCTTCTTCGCCGCCGGTCACACCGAGTTCGATTTCGAGGGTCATGCCGATCTTGCTCATGCGCTCAAGGTAGCGCGCGCAGATTTCGATGTTCTCTTCCAGCGGCTCTTCCGACAGATCGAGCATGTGCGAGCTAAACAGCGGTTTGCCGTTGGCCTGGTAGAACTTTTCGCCGGCATCTAGCAGGCCATCAATCCAGGGTAAAAGCTTCTTGGCGGCATGGTCGGTGTGCAGAACGACGCTTGCACCGTACATTTCGGCGAGAGCGTGCACATGGTTGGCGCCTGAAACAGCACCAGCGATACAAGCGCTCTGGGCTTCGTTCTTCAGCCCCTTGCCGGCATAAAATTGGGCGCCGCCATTGGAGAACTGGAGAATCGCCGGCGACTTGAGTTCTGCTGCCGTTTCCATGACAGCGTTGACCGTGCTGGTGTTGATAACGTTAATGGCTGGAAGAGCGAAACCTTTGGTCTTGGCCAGTGCGAATAGGGCTTGCAAATCATCGCCGGAGACAACACCCGGCTTTATCTGTAGAGCATTCATGGTTTCGGTTCCGATAACGGTTGATCAAGGGAGTCCATCCTACTATGTCTGCGTATTTCGGGTCAATTTGCTAGCGCAGCCTGTTAGAATCGCGTTTGCCACCCCGAGAAAGGTTGTTTCATGAAGAAGCTCGCACCGCATTTTCTTCTCGCTACCGGCTTGCTGCTCTACAGCCTTACGGCGCAGAGGGCTCTGGCCGTTGTTGGTGACTTTGCTGTTGTCGATAGTGTGCAGATGCCAGCCTGGGTTGAGCGCAACGGAATTCGGCAACCGCTCGAGCCAGGGAAGGCGCTGCGCAACCGCGATCGGGTGCTGACCGGAACTGGGGCACGGGTGCTCATCCGCTTAGCTGAGGGAAGCGCGGTCAAGCTCGGCGAAAATGCTCAGCTCGATCTCAATGCGTTGGGACGGCGCGAGAACCGGGTGTTCACTGCGGCGCTGGATGTGGCCAGGGGCGCCTTCCGGTTCACCACCGGCGTGTTCTCTACGCAACGTGAGCAACGGGCAGTCAACGTTCGTATTGCGACAATTACCGCAGGTATCCGCGGCACCGACTTGTGGGGCAAGTCGGATAACGAACGCGATCTGCTCTGCCTGCTCGAAGGACGGATTTCCGTTTTTCATCCGTTGGACGAGGTTCGCGAGATGAGCGAACCCCTAAGCTTCTATGTGGCTCCCAAAGGGGCCGCGCCCGATCCGGTGTCCCGTGTCGATCTTGAACAGATCAACGAGTGGGCGGCACAGACTGAGATTCAGCAGGGGAGTGGCTATGCCCGACGTGGCGGTCAATGGATGGTTGAACTGGCGGCGGTTGATGGCGAGTCCAATGCGCTAGCCCTCTATGACCGGGCTCGTGCCACCGGTTATTCCGTCAGCATCAAGCCGCGCCGTGCGGAAGGCGGCTATCGTTACTCGGTTCGGGTTACCCAGTTACCGTCGCCAGCGGAGGCCCATGCGCTGGCGGAAAAGCTCAGGCTGTCGCTGGCGTTAAGCACTCCCGTTGTCATCAGGCATTGAGCAGGGACGGCCCTCGTTCCGGCAAGCTGCCTTCAGGCTGATTGTTTATGGCCTGTGATCATGCTGGTCCAGCTGGTGAGCCACAAGCGGTAAGTGTTTTGTGCCGAGAGCAGATTACCCAGCCAAATCCGCTCCTGGTAGCGCCGCATCCAGTTAAAGCGTGGGATGCTTAACGTGCCGGTCAGCGGGTCGCTATTGGCGTACTTCTCGCTTTCTTCTTCTGCCAGGTCAATGAAGTGCTCAACGGTCAGACGGTAATAGTCCGAGCGGGTGCAGCACGCGGTCAGTGCTTCGGCTTCGCTGGCGGCACGGCGCCACAGATTGAGTGCAAGTTCTTCGCTGATGCCGGCTTTGCTGGCGATCCACGGTAGGATTTTCGGTGCTTTCATGGTGTTTCTCCTTGTGTTCCGGCCGTTGCCGGGCACTGGGAAATCAGGTCTTGCAAGCCTTTATTGTTGCAGCGCAGCATTAGTATAGTTCGTTTTTGTACTTGGCATTAGGCTCTTTCACCTAAGTTTACTAACAAGGAGGCGCCTGCGTAGTGCAATTGCAACATTCGCGCATCGTCGCGACCGGTATAATCGGCGCTGCTTACATGACGCCTCCATTCAGCCTCCATTCCATGTCCGATCTGCTCGCCAATCTCAATCCACCCCAACTGGCTGCCGTCACGCTGCCTCCGCAACATTCTCTGATCCTTGCCGGGGCGGGCAGTGGCAAGACGCGAGTGCTTACGACCCGTATCGCCTGGCTGATTTCGACCGGGCAGGTCGGGCCACACGGTATTCTCGCCGTGACTTTCACCAACAAGGCGGCCAAGGAAATGCTGGCGCGTCTTTCCGCGCTGCTGCCGATCAACACGCGTGGTATGTGGATCGGCACTTTCCACGGGCTATGTAACCGGCTGCTGCGCGCGCATTACCGCGAGGCCGGCCTGCCGGCACTATTCCAGATTCTTGATTCGACCGACCAGCTCTCGGCGATCAGGCGTTTGCTAAAGCGCCTCGACGTTGATGACGACAAGTTTCCGCCGCGTGAACTTGCCGGCTTTATCAACGCACACAAGGACCAGGGTATCCGCGCCCCGCTGGCCGAGGCTTACGACGAGTACACCCGGCGCCGCGTCGAGCTTTACGCCGAGTACGACGCCCAGTGCCAGCGCGAGGGTGTGGTCGACTTTGCCGAACTGCTGCTGCGCTCCTACGAGCTGCTATCACGTAACGAGCCGCTGTGCCGGCATTATCAGGAGCGCTTCCGGCATATTCTCGTCGACGAGTTTCAGGATACCAATCGCCTGCAGTATGCGTGGTTGAAACTGCTGGCCGGGCATGCGCAGAAGCGTTCTGCGACCGAGCCTGGTGAGATAAGGCCAGATGGCGCCTGCCTGTTTGCCGTTGGCGACGATGACCAATCGATTTATGCCTTTCGCGGCGCCGAGGTCGGCAATATGCGCGATCTTGAACGCGAGTTCGCGGTCGCCAACGTGATCCGCCTCGAACAGAACTACCGTTCGCACGGCAACATCCTTGATGCGGCCAATGCGTTGATCAAGAACAACCGCGGTCGCCTGGGCAAGAGCCTGTGGACCGATGCCGGCGCTGGTGAGGCTATCCGCGTCTTCGAGGCCTTCTCGGACGTCGACGAAGCACGTTTTGTCGTCGATGAAGTGCGCGAACTGGTGCGCGACGGCTTCCCGCACACGCAGATTGCCCTGCTTTACCGCTCCAATGCCCAGTCGCGCGTTCTGGAACATCAATTGTTCACCGCTGGCGTGGCCTACCGCGTCTATGGTGGGCTGCGCTTTTTCGATCGTCAGGAGATCAAGCATGCGCTGGCTTATCTACGTCTGATCGGCAATCAGGACGACGATACCGCCTTTGCTCGGGTAGTCAATTTCCCGACGCGCGGCATCGGCAGTCGCAGTCTGGAAGCCTTGCAGGAGGCCGCGCACCGTGCCAATTCCAGCCTCTACAATGCGGCGGCGAGCCTCGCTGGCAAGGCCGGAGCATCGGTCGGCAGCTTCATCCGGTTGATCGAAACCCTGCGTGCCGAGACGGAGAAACTGCCTTTGCCCGAGGTGATTGATCACCTGATCGAGAAAAGCGGTCTGCGCCAGCACTACCTCGGCGAGAAGGAGGGCCGTGAGCGGCTGGAAAATCTCGACGAACTGATCAATGCGGCGACCAACTTCCTGCAGGAAGAGTCCGATACCCAGGCTAACCCGGCCGAGGCCAGTCCACTCGCCTCCTTTCTCGCCCATGCCGCGCTCGAAGCCGGTGAGCATCAGGCCGGTGAGGGGCAGGAGGCGGTGCAGTTGATGACCGTTCATGCGGCCAAGGGGCTGGAGTTCGACGTGGTGTTCATCACCGGGCTGGAGCGGGGGTTATTCCCGCACGACAACGCCGCACAGGAGCGCGATGGCCTGGAGGAGGAGCGGCGGCTGATGTACGTGGCCATCACTCGTGCCCGGCGGCGGCTCTACCTTTCGCACGCGCAGACGCGCATGCTGCATGGGCAGATGCGCTATTGCCTGCCCTCGCTGTTTCTCGAAGAACTGCCCGGGGAACTGTTGCGCAAGATCAATCGAGCGCCAGCGTATACGGAGCGCGCGCCGTCACGTGTGGCAAAAGCGCTGATGGCCGCCGAACAATCCCCGACCAACGTCTTGCGCATCGGGCAAAATGTAGAGCACGCAAAGTTTGGTCTGGGCGTAATTGTTTCCGCTGAAGGGCGCGGGAACGATGCACGCGTCCAGGTCAATTTCGGCGCACAGGGTATGAAATGGCTGGCGCTCGAATACGCAAAACTGACACCGGCGTGATGACCAAGCTGCCGTGCAGCTGACACCGCCTGCATCCACTTCCGTCATTTTCGTTGATGCGAAGCTAATTTTTACCGTTTTTTTATATTCCTCCCCCCATATTTCTCGAAAATTTTAATAACGATTTTCATAGTATGACTCCGTCGCAATAACCAACACGGAGAGTACTCATGGATTTCGTTTATCTTGCCGGCATCGGTCTGTTCTTTACCCTGATGCTCGCCCTCGCCACCGGCTGTGCCCGGCTGGGAGGTGCCAAATGACCTGGCTTTTTGTTCTCAGTGGCGCCGTTGCTGCCGGCCTGCTGATCTATCTGATCGCAGCACTGCTTAATCCGGAGGACCTCTCATGAGCAACCATGCCTGGATTCTGATCGGAATTTTTCTTACTGTCCTGTTGCTGACCGTCAAGCCCTTGGGGACTTACATCGCAAATGTTATGGAAGGCCGCTTCCGTCTGGCTGGCAAAATAGAAAGCCCGGTCTATCGACTGTGTGGCATTCGCCAGGACGAGGAAATGGGCTGGCTGAAATACGCCTTCGCTATCTTGTCGTTCAACGCCCTAGGCGTTTTTGTGGTCTATGCCCTGCAACGTCTGCAGTTCTCATTGCCGCTCAATCCGCAGGCTTTTCCCAATATCAGCCCGGACTCCGCCTTCAACACTGCCGTCAGTTTTGTCACCAACACCAACTGGCAAGGCTACGCTGGTGAAGCCACGATGAGCTACCTGACCCAGCTGCTGGGCCTGACGGTACAGAATTTTTTCTCGGCGGCTACCGGCATCGTCGTCGTTATCGCCCTGATCCGCGGCTTTGCGCGACATAGCGCCAAGACAGTCGGCAACGCCTGGGTTGATCTGACCCGCATCACGCTGCATGTGCTGCTGCCGATTTCCATCGTCTATGCGGTCTTCCTAACCGGCCAGGGCGTCATCCAGAATTTCGACGCCTACAAGGATGTGACGACACTGGAAGTCACCAAGTATGACAACCCAAAGGTTGATGCCGCCGGTCAGCCGCTCAAGGACGACAAGGGCGTTGCCATCACCGAGCCAGCTGAAACACCGACCCAGACGCTGGCCATGGGCCCGGTGGCCTCACAGGAAGCAATCAAGATGCTGGGCACCAATGGTGGCGGCTTCATGAACGCCAACTCGGCACATCCTTATGAAAACCCGACACCGCTCTCCAACTTTATCCAGATGCTGTCGATCTTCCTGATGCCAGCGGCGCTCTGCTTCACCTTCGGCCGTATGGTCGGTGATGCGCGCCAAGGCTGGGCGGTGCTTGCCGCGATGACCTTGATGTTCGTCGTCCTGGCCTATGCCGCCATGCATTTCGAGCAGCAGGCCAATCCGTTATTGACCCAGTTGGGTGTCGATCCGGCGGCCGGCAACATGGAAGGTAAGGAAACCCGCTTCGGCATCGCCGATTCTGGCCTGTTTGCGACCATTACCACGCTAGCTTCCTGCGGTGCGGTCAATGCCATGCATGATTCTTTCACGCCGCTCGGCGGTCTGGTGCCGCTGATCGACATGCAACTGGGCGAAGTGGTCTTCGGCGGTGTCGGTTCTGGCCTCTACGGCATGCTCGTTTTCGCCATCATGGCCGTCTTCATTGCTGGCCTGATGATCGGCCGCACGCCGGAATACCTGGGCAAGAAGATCGAAGCCTACGAGATGAAGATGACGTCGATCGCCATCCTGGTCACACCGTTGCTGGTTCTCGTCGGCACGGCCATCGCGGTCATGGCCGTCGATGGCAAGGCGGGCATCGCCAACCCGGGCGCCCACGGTTTCTCGGAAATCCTCTATGCCTTCACCTCGGCCGCCAACAACAACGGCAGCGCTTTCGCCGGGCTGTCCGCCAATACGCCCTTCTACAACATCATGCTGGGCATCGCCGTATGGTTCGGCCGCTTTGGCGTGATCGTGCCGGTACTGGCGATTGCCGGTTCGCTGGCCGCCAAGAAACGTATTGCCGTTGGTCCCGGCACGCTGCCAACCCATGGTCCGCTATTTGTCACGCTGCTGATTGGCACCGTGCTGCTGGTCGGCCTCCTGAATTACGTCCCGGCGTTGGCCCTTGGCCCCGTCATCGAGCACCTTGTGCTCTGGGTCGGTCATTAAGCTAGGGGAGAAAATAATGACACGCAAGACTTTTACTCTGTTCGATCCGGCGCTGGCCTTTCCGGCCATTGCCGATGCTTTCCGTAAACTGAATCCGGCTGTGCAATGGCGCAATCCGGTGATGTTCGTCGTCTATGTTGGCAGCATCCTCACCACCATCCTTTGGGCGCAAGCCCTGGGTGGGCAAGGAGAGGCGCCGGCCGGTTTCATCCTGGCGATCACCATCTGGTTGTGGTTTACCGTGCTCTTCGCCAATTTCGCCGAGGCACTGGCCGAAGGACGCAGCAAGGCGCAAGCCGCTTCGCTGCGTGGCCTGAAAAAGGAAACCTGGGCCAAGAAGTTACGTGAGCCCCGGTTTGGTGCCCAATGGCATATGGCCCAGGCGACTGATCTGCGCAAGGGCGATGTCATCTTCGTCCAGGCTCAGGAAACGATTCCGGCTGACGGCGAGGTCATCGAAGGCGTCGCCTCGGTCGATGAATCCGCCATCACCGGCGAATCGGCTCCGGTCATCCGGGAATCCGGCGGCGACTTCTCGGCCGTCACCGGCGGCACCCGCGTGCTGTCCGACTGGATTGTTGTGCGGGTCACGGTTAATCCCGGTGAAACCTTTGTCGACCAGATGATTGCCATGGTCGAGAACGCCAAGCGTCAGAAGACGCCCAACGAAATCGCCCTGACCATCCTGCTGGTGGCACTGACTATCGTCTTCCTGGGCGTGGTCGTCACCTTGCTGCCGTTTTCGATGTTCAGTGTCGAGGTAGCCGGTTCTGGTACGCCGATCAGTATTACCGTACTGATTGCGCTGCTCGTCTGCCTGATCCCGACCACTATTGCTGGCCTGCTCTCGGCCATCGGCGTGGCCGGCATGAGCCGCATGATGCAGGCCAATGTGATTGCCACTTCCGGGCGTGCTGTCGAGGCGGCCGGCGACGTCGATGTGCTACTGATGGATAAGACCGGCACGATCACCCTGGGCAATCGCCAGGCTTCCACCTTCCTGCCGGCCGATGGCGTCACGGAAGGCGAACTGGCCGATGCGGCCCAACTGGCATCGCTTGCCGACGAAACGCCGGAAGGACGCAGCATTGTGGTCCTCGCCAAGCAGCGTTTCCAGTTGCGGGAGCGCGACATTCATGCGCTGGATGCCCACTTCGTGCATTTCTCGGCAAATACCCGGATGAGCGGCGTCGACATGGCGGGTCGTCAGATTCGCAAGGGTGCGGCTGAAGCGATCAAGAAACATGTCGAAGCCCTGGGCGGCAGTTTCCCCAAATCGCTCGTCGACAAGGTGGATGAGGTTGCGCGACGCGGCAGCACGCCGCTGGTAGTAACCGATGGCACTCGAGTCATGGGCGTCATCGAACTCAAGGACATCGTCAAGGGTGGCATTAAGGAGCGGTTTGCCGAACTGCGCCTGATGGGTATCAAGACGATCATGGTGACCGGCGACAATCGAATTACTGCGGCGGCCATCGCTGCCGAAGCCGGTGTCGACGACTTCCTGCCGGAAGCGACGCCGGAAGCCAAGCTGGCGCTGATCCGCCAGTACCAAAGCGAAGGCCGGCTGGTGGCGATGACGGGCGACGGTACAAATGACGCCCCGGCGCTTGCCCAGGCCGATGTCGCGGTAGCCATGAACACCGGTACGCAGGCCGCCAAGGAAGCTGGCAACATGGTCGATCTGGATTCGAATCCGACCAAGCTGATTGAGGTTGTCGAAACCGGAAAACAGATGCTGATGACCCGGGGTTCGCTGACCACCTTCAGTATTGCCAACGACGTCGCCAAATACTTCGCCATCATTCCAGCGGCGTTCGTGACGACCTATCCGCAACTTGCCGCGCTCAACGTTATGAGTTTGGCTAGCCCGGCCTCGGCCATCCTGTCGGCGGTGATTTTCAACGCGCTGATCATCGTCTTTCTGATCCCGCTGGCCCTCAAGGGCGTCAAGTACCGGCCGCTCGGCGCCGCGACGCTATTGCGGCAGAACCTGGCGATCTACGGCCTGGGTGGCGTCGTCGTTCCCTTTATCGGCATTAAGTTGATCGACATGGCGATTGCCGCCATCGGTCTGGCTTGAGGAGAAAATACATGAAAACCCTGTTACGCCCCGCCGTCAGTCTCTTTGTCTTGCTCACTGCCGTGACTGGCGTTGTTTACCCGTTGGCGGTTACCGGCCTTGCCAAAGTCACCTTTTCCGAAGCAGCTGACGGCAGCCTGGTCATCAAGGATGGCAAGCCGGTCGGCTCCCGTCTGATCGGGCAAAACTTCAGCGATCCTCGGTATTTCTGGGGCCGCCCCTCGGCCACTTCGCCGCAGCCTTACAACGCCTCGGCCTCCAGTGGCTCCAACCAGGGACCGCTCAATCCGGCCCTGGTCGACGCGGTCAAGGGGCGGATCGACGCCCTGAAGACGGCTGATCCAGGCAATAGCAAGCCAATTCCGGCCGATCTGGTCAATGCTTCGGCCAGCGGTCTTGATCCCGAGATCAGCCCGGCCGCTGCCGAATACCAGATCGAACGGGTCGCCAAAACACGCCAACTCCAGGTGGAGGTCGTCAGGACCCTGGTTGCCAAGAACACTGAAGGTCGCCAGTGGGGTGTCTTCGGCGAACCCCGGGTCAATGTATTGCAGCTCAATATCGCGCTTGATTCACTTCGTTAATACAACACAGAGAGATATCTTCATGAAAAAACATTCCGCTTCCCTTCGTTCCCTTGCCGTCCTTGCCTTGGCCGCCGGCCTTTCGGCGCCGGTCCTGGCCGAGGACGCCCCGACGCCCGAGCACAGCCTGACCGGCAACCTCGGCCTGTTCAGCAGCTACCGCTTCCGTGGTATCGACCAGACCTTTGGCAAGCCTGCCTTGCAAGGTGGCGTTGATTACGCGCATTCCAGCGGCCTCTATCTTGGCAACTGGAACTCCAATGTTTCCTCCGGTGCCGGTTATCCGGAAGGCAATCTGGAAATGGATTTTTATGGCGGCTACAAGGCGAGTTTCGGTGATTTCGGGATCGATGTCGGTGGTCTTTACTACTACTACCCCGGTACTGATTTGACCATTACCAATGGTGGAAAAACCAATACCGGCCGGGTCGATAACACGGAAATTTATCTCGCGGCCTCCTGGAAGTTCCTGTCCCTGAAATATTCCCATGCAATCAGCGACTATTTCGCCATGCCAGACAGCAAGGGCAGCAGTTATCTTGATCTGTCGGCCAACTACGATCTGGGCGAGGGCTGGGGCATCAACGGCCACGTTGGCCGTCTGAATTTCAGGAACGTCACCAACGGCAGCTATACCGACTGGAAACTCGGCTTGACCAAGGATATGTCGGGCTGGGTGGTCGGTGCTGCCTATGTGGACACCAATGCCAAGGGGGATTGTGGCAACGGCGAGTTCTATTGTTTCTCCAATTCCCTGAGCAACCAGAACGTCCAGAACGGCAGCAAAGCCAAGGATGCCGGTCGCGGCATCGCCGTTCTTTCCGTGACCAAGAGTTTCTGATCGAGTCAGGCAGCAAGGCCCATGTCTGCATTGAAGACAGAGAAAGAACGGGGGGGCGGGCAATCCCGCTCCCTTGTGCCCCGCCAGTGGATCGAACGATGGCGGATTTATCATCCTGTGGAGGAACACAAATTGGACAGCATCGCTGATCTTCTCCGGACCGAAGACGTCATCCTTGATCTGGAGGTGGTGAGTAAAACCCAGCTTTTTGAAGAAATCGGCCAGCACATGGAGGGAATGCATGGCATGCCGCAAGCGTGGATTGTCCTCAGTCTGTCACGTCGGGAACAGGTCGGGTCAACCGGCCTGGGTGAGGGCGTGGCCATTCCGCACGCCCGCATCAAGGATCTTTACCGCATACAGCTTGCCTACGTGCGCCTCAAATCGCCACTGCCTTTCGCTGCGCCGGATGGCAAACCGGTCAGCGATATTTTCGTTCTGCTGGTTCCCAAGGAAGCCACTGAGGCGCATCTTGGCATTCTCGCCGAAGCGACGCGGATGTTTTCCAACCAGCGGTTCCGTGAGCGCCTGCACTTGTGCAAACAACCCTTGGAAGTAAAGCAACTGTTCACTACCTGGTCACTCCTCGAGTGATTCCGTAACGTCAATTTTTACGCTCTTTTTATAACGAAGCCCCTATTTTTTTCAAAATATTGAAATCGTTTTGCCTAGTATTCGTCATGTACCTGGCCTGGCTGTTTATCAATCGAAAGTGAAGGATCAAATGAACTCAGACTTATGCATCGGTATTGCTTCGACGAATGACTCGCTTGAAGTCGCCGCCCTGGAACCAGGCAAGGCTGCCGTGGTGATGAAATTCCCGGCGACGGGAATGGGCATCGAAGGGATCAGGGTCTTTCTGTCCGGTTACGGCGACCCGGTGCGAATGGCGGTGGCAGGTGTCGCGGCGCTCAGCCTGGCGTTGACCCTGGGCAATGTATGCGGGCGCGAAACCTTCATCGTATCTTCCAGCATTGCCAATCAGGCGATGGCTCTTGCGCGTTATGCCGAACATACGGCGTGAAACACTATGACGCGACATATTTGCCCGGTTTGCGGCAGGCCCCATGAAGTCCATGCAATACTAGACCAGTTGTCCTACGGTCGACCGAGGACCTGCTCCCCGCACTGCAAGTCTGTTTACCCCGGGTTGGTACGGACCAGGATACTGGCCGAAATAGCCAAAGGCGCCAAGGAGAAATAAGGTCCACATGTCCGATCAAAGACCCGATCCCGACCAACTTCTGACCCGCCTGAACGAGGAAGAGGTGAAGGCCCGACGCGGTAAGCTGAAGATATTTTTCGGCGCCTCGGCTGGCGTCGGCAAGACCTACGCCATGCTGGGTGCGGCACGGCAGCAACTGCTGGCCGGGGTGGATGTGGTCATCGGCGTCGTCGAAACCCATGGCCGCATGGAAACCGAGGTCATGGCCGACGGCCTGGAATGCTTGCCCTTGCGGGATGTGCCCTATCGCGACCGCAGTCTCAAGGAATTCGACCTCGACGGAGCACTGGCCCGCCAGCCGGCTTTGATCCTGATGGATGAACTGGCCCATTCCAATGTCGCCGGATCACGCCACAGCAAGCGCTGGCAGGACGTCGACGAGTTGCTGGCGGCCGGCATCGACGTCTACTCGACGGTCAATGTTCAGCACCTGGAAAGCCTCAACGATGTCGTCACTGGCATTACCGGCATCCGGGTCTGGGAAACGGTGCCAGATAAAGTTTTCGATGCCGCCGACGAGGTGGTGTTAGTCGACCTGCCACCCGACGAACTCCTGCAGCGCCTGCAGGCCGGCAAGGTCTATCTGCCCAATCAGGCGGAACGCGCCATCCGCAACTTCTTCCGCAAGGGCAACCTGATCGCCCTGCGGGAGTTGGCGCTGCGCCGCACGGCTGACCGGGTTGATGACCAGATGCTGCAATACCGGCGCGACCAGTTTGTCTCGCCGGTCTGGCAAACCCGCGATTCCCTGCTCGCATGCATCGGCACCGGCACCGGGGCGGAAAAGGTCATCCGCACCACGGCGCGGGTAGCCGGTCGGCTGGAGGCACCATGGCACGCCATCTACATCGAAACCCCTAACTTGCAGCGACTTTCGGAGAAAAGCCGCCACCGTATTCTGCGCAACCTCAAGCTCGCCGAGGAACTGGGCGCCCAGACGGCGACCCTGTCGGGCAGCGAGGCCGGCGAGGTGGCGATCAAATATGCCCGTGATCACAATCTGGCAAAAATCATCGTCGGCCGGGATCACCCGCGCCCGTGGCGCCCGTGGTACCGATCCTTTGCTGACCGGATCGGGCAGCGTGCGCCCGACCTCGATGTGCTGCAGGTAGCGCGCTCGGAAGTGGCTAGGGAAAGCGAAAAATACGGACGGGAGAATGTCGACGACAGCATTTTTGACCAGTGGCCTGCCTATGCCAAGGCCGCCCTCGGTTGTGCGCTGGCCGGCTTTGCCGCCGCCGCGGTCTTCCCAATAGTTGATCTGCCCAACATCGTCATGGTCTTCCTGCTGGCGGTGGTGCTAGTCAGTGTGCGTTACGGGCGCGGCCCGGGGGTGCTGGCTTCTTTCCTGTCGGTCGCCATTTTTGATTTCGTCTTTGTTCCTCCGCGCTTTTCCTTTGCAGTTACCGATGTGCAGTACCTGATGACTTTCGTCGTCATGTTGGTCGTCGGACTAATCACCGGTCAGTTGACTGCCGGCTCAAAATACCAGGCCAAGGTGGCAACGCGTCGCGAGCAGCGCGTTCGCTCCCTCTATGAAATGTCGCGGGATCTTTCGGGCGCGCTGATGCCTGAGCAGATTGCCGAAATTGGCGAGCGCTTCATCGTCGCCGAGTTCGGCGCAAAATCAGCATTTCTGCTGACCGATGACAACGACCAGTTGCAAACCGCTCTGCCTTCAGCCAACGGTCTGCCAGCCGTCGATATGGGCATTGCCCAGTGGGCTTTTGGTCACGGGGAAGCGGCCGGGCAAGGCACCAACACCCTGGCCGCCAGCCCCATCCTGTATTTGCCGCTGAAGGCGCCGATGCGCCTGCGCGGCGTCCTGGCCCTGGAAATGTGCCACTCGGATCGCCTGCTGATCCCGGAACAACGGCGCCTGCTCGACACTTTTGCGTCGCTAATCGCTATTGCCCTTGAGCGGGTGCATTACGTCGACGTAGCCCAGAATACGACCGTCCAAATGGAATCCGAACGCTTACGTAATTCCGTGCTGTCGGCCATTTCCCACGATTTAAGGACGCCAATGAGCATTCTGGTCGGCCTGGCCGACTCGATGTTCCTGACCCAGCCGCCGCCGACCGGCCCGCAGGCTGAAATTGCTCGCTCCCTGAAAGAAGAGGCTCTGCGCGTCAGCGGCCAGGTCAATAACCTGCTCGACATGGCCCGCTTGCAGGCCGGCCGTGTCGAACTGAACAGGCAATGGCAACCTTTGGAAGAGGTTGTCGTCAGCGCCCTGAAAACCCTGGAGCGGGCCTTTGCCCAGCACCAGATCAAGGTTTCCCTCGATGAAAACCTGCCGCTGGTGAATATCGACTCCGTGCTGATGGAGCGGGTGATTTACAACCTGCTGGAAAACACCGTGAAATATACGCCGCCGGGCAGCCTGGTCGACATCGGGGCGAATGTAACGGAAAAAAGCATCGAGGTCTGGATCGACGATAACGGCCCCGGCTTGCCCGCAGGCAAAGAAGAAATGATTTTCAAGAAATTCGAGCGCGGCCAGCCGGAAGGCGCCACCCGTGGCGTCGGGCTGGGGCTGGCCATTTGCCGTGCCATCGTCGAGGCACATGGCGGGGAAATCCATGCCGAAAATCGTCCGCAAGGCGGCGCCCGTTTCATGTTTTCTCTGCCCAGGGGCAACCCGCCGCTTCTTGACGATGAGGGAGTGACAGCAGATGAGGGGAGTCGCTGAATGTCCACCACCACACCGATCGTGATCGTTGTCGAGGATGAAGCCAAGATTCGGCGCTTCATCCGACTGGCGCTGGAAGCCGAGGAACTGGAAGTATTCGAGGCAGATTCGGTGGCCCGCGGTTTGATTGAAGTGGGTACCCGGCAACCTGACCTGGTGGTCCTCGACCTTGGATTGCCGGATGGCGACGGCGTCGATTTGATCCGTGAGCTGCGCACCTGGTCGGACATCCCCATCATCGTTCTTTCCGCCCGAACGGCCGAAGCCGACAAAGTGGCCGCGCTCGATGCCGGCGCCGACGATTACCTGATCAAGCCGTTCGGGGCCGCCGAACTCCTGGCCCGCGTCCGAGCGCATTTGCGCAGACGTTTTAGGGCGGGTACGACGGGGATGACGGTTTTCGAGTTCGGTAATGTTCGCGTCGACCTCGGAAAACGGATTGTCGAAAAAGCTGGGCAGCAACTCCATCTGACCCCGATCGAATTCAGGCTGCTGGCCTATCTGATCGCTAATCCGGATTCGGTACTGACCCATCGGCAGCTATTGAAGGCCGTTTGGGGTCCCTCCCACACCGAAGATAGTCACTATGTCCGCGTCTATATGGGGCATGTCAGGAAGAAAATCGAGGATGACCCGACACGGCCGAAATACATCCTGACCGAATCTGGGGTTGGCTACCGTTTTGTGAGCTAGCGATGGGTATCCAACGATTCTTGCGGCTGGAGTACCTGCATCAATTGAAAATAGTGACCCTGCGGATCCAGACTAGAACTGAAACCGGTCTTTCTATCAACTTTATCGAGCAAGCCATGCTGCTGCATGGCTTGCTCGATCGTTGTGCTGCGGCTAGTCTAGTGGTTTGAGTTGGCGCGTCTGGTAGCGGATGCCATCGCGCCAAGTGCACCCTGCGACCTTTGCCCAGGAGAAAACCATGTCTTTTGCCATTCGCATCCATCAGACCGGTGGGCCCGAAGTGATGCGCTGGGAGGCGCTTGCCGTTGGCGATCCGGCGCCTGGCGAGGCGCGTGTGCGCCACGAGGCGGTCGGCTTGAACTACATCGACATTTATCATCGTAGCGGCCTTTATCCCCTATCTTTGCCTTCCGGACTGGGTTCGGAGGGGGCGGGCGTCGTCGAGGCGGTCGGTGCCGGTGTTGGCGATCTACGCGCCGGCGACCGCGTGGCCTACGCTGGCGGCCCGCTGGGAGCCTACAGCCAAGTCCGTTGCCTGCCGGCGGACCGTCTGCTCAAGCTGCCCGATGGCATCGATTTTCACACCGGTGCCGCGATGATGTTGCAGGGCCTGACCAGTGCCTATTTACTACGCCGCACCTTCCCGGTGCAAGCCGGCGATTGCGTGCTGATTCATGCGGCGGCAGGCGGTGTTGGCCTGATCGCGTGTCAGTGGGCCAAAGCACTCGGGGCCACCGTCATCGGCACCGTGTCGAGCGAGGCCAAGGCCGAGCTGGCGCTATGCCACGGTTGCGACCAGATCATCTTCTATACACGGGAGGACGTGGCCAAACGCGTGCGCGAGATCACCGGCGGGGAAGGCGTTGCTGTGGTCTATGACGGCGTCGGCAAGGATACCTTCATGGGTTCGCTCGACAGCCTGCGCGTGCGGGGAATGATGGTTTCCTTCGGCAATGCCTCCGGGCCGGCTCCCTCATTTGACCCGCTACTGTTGTCCCAGAAGGGTTCGCTGTTCATTACCCGACCAACCCTCGGACACTACACCGCCAGGCGTGATGAACTGGTCGCTCTTGGCGCTGAGCTCTTTGCTGTCGTCAGTTCGGGAAAAGTCAGGATCGAGGTCAATCAGACCTATGCGCTAGCTGATGCGGCCAACGCACATCGCGACCTTGAAGCTCGCAAAACGACGGGTTCGACGATTTTTCTGCCGTAAGCGCCATGGACAAACTGCGGGCGAAGTTTGTTTCACTACGCGACCTGCTGGCGACGGCCTGGCCTATTGTCCTGATTACGAGCATTGGTTTCGTTGTCGCCTATCAGTTCGTCGAGCCGGCACCGCCAAGACACATGACGATTTCGACTGGCGGCGAGACGGGCGCCTACCACGCTTACGCCAAGCGTTACGCCCAACTTCTCGCGGCCAGCGGCGTCACGCTTGAGGTCAGGACTTCGGCCGGTTCGCTGCAGAATCTGGAACGTCTTAAAAAGGGTGAGGCCGACATCGCTTTCATTCAGGGCGGCGTTCAGGAGTCACGTAACAGTGACGATGAAAGCGAGCTTCTCTCGCTGGGCAGTGTGTCCTATGAACCGGTATGGGTTTTCTATCGCAGCGATACCCGGATTGACAAACTACATCAACTGAGCGGCCAGCGCATCGCCGTCGGTGAAGAGGGCAGCGGTATCCGGGGGCTTGCGTTGCAAATGCTGGAGGCCAACGAGATTGCCGCAAACAGCAGGAATCTGTTGCCAGTGGCCGGGCTTAATGCGGCCGAAGCCCTGCAACAGGGGCAAATCGACGCCGCCTTCATTGTCGCCGCACAGGAAGCGCCTGTCGTTCAGGTTCTGCTGCGATCGCCGGGCGTGCGGGTGATGAGTTTCAGTCAGGCCGATGCCTATGTACGGCGTTTCCCCTTCCTGTCAAAAATCGTTTTGCCGCGCGGCGTTGTTGACTTGGTGCGCGATACTCCGCCAAGAGATACCATCCTCCTGGCGACGACTGCCAACGTGATTGTCCGCGACAGCCTGCATCCGGCCCTCGTTAGTCTCCTGTTGCAGGCAATGAGCGAAGTGAATGGCAAGAGCGGGTTTTTTCAGCGTGCTGGCGAATTTCCGGCCTACAAGGATCACAGCTTCGAGCTGTCCGACGAAGCGAAACGTTACTACAAGTCCGGGCCGTCCTTCCTACAGCGCTACCTGCCCTTCTGGATCGCCGTGCTCGTCGAGCGACTGTTCGTCTTGATCTTGCCGGTCATCATTTTGCTGCTGCCCCTGCTCAAGGTCGCTCCATCAATTTATAACTGGCGGGTGCGCTCCAAGATATTCCGGTGCTATGGTGATCTGAAGTTCCTCGAGAGCGAGTTGCGCCAAAGCTATGATCCATCACGCCATGCAGAGTATTTGGTCAGGCTCGATCGTATCGAGGAAGACGCTTATTCACGCAACATTCCACGGTCTTTTAGCGACTTGTTCTATACCCTGCGTGAGCACATCAACCTCGTTCGCGCCGAGCTTCTCCAGCTTGCAAGCCGTCATGAGGCCAGCATATGAAATCCTTTCTTATCGCCAATCCCAAGGGCGGCTCAGGGAAATCGACTCTGGCCACCAACCTGGCCGGCTATTTCGCCCGTTGTGGTCATCAGGTCATGCTCGGGGATACCGACCGCCAGCAATCGGCGCGTGACTGGTTGCAGATTCGCCCGAACATCCTGCCGACGATCCGCAGTTGGGACGTTGAACATGGCCTGCCGGCAAAGCCGCCCAAGGAGACCACTCATGTTGTGCTGGACAGTGCGGCGGGGCTGCACGGCAAGGCGCTCGAACGGATGCTCGGCAAGATCAGTCGGGTCATTGTTCCGCTACAGCCTTCGCTCTTCGACATTCTCGCGACACGCCATTTTCTTGAAACCCTGCTCGCAGAAAAAGCCGTGCGCAAGGAGCGCGTTTTCGTTGCCGTGGTCGGCATGCGTATCGATGCACGAACGCGAGCCGCCGGTGAACTGGAGCGTTTTCTGGCTTCCTACGAGTTGCCCGTTCTCACCTCCCTGAGAGATACGCAACTCTACGTGCAACTGGCCGCCAACGGCATGACCCTCTTTGATCTTTCAGCGTTGCGCGCCGAGAAAGACAGGGTGCAGTGGCAGCCGATCATTGACTGGGTTGATGGTTAGGCCTGATAGCGACAGGGTAAATTTGTTCTACCGCCAGGTACGGGCACCATCAACGCCAAGGTGACCCACGTTTCGAACGATGCGGTGAATGACGAAAAGCGACGACTGATTTTTCCGGCGCGGGTGAGTCTGGAAAGGTCGACGATCCAGGTGGAGAACAAGACCGTCAATCTGTCACCGGGAATGGCGGTCACCGTAAAAGTCAAGACTGCCCAGCGCCGGGTGATCGAGTATTTCCTGAGCCCCTTGCTTCAGTATAAGGATGAGAGTTTGCGGGAGCGATAGCCAGACAGAGGCGATTATTATTGTGACTTCAGCACGTCAATAAGTTCGGAAAGCCGTCGCCGCAAGTCATCCGCCGGCTGGCCTTGCGCTTCGGCCAGCCGAATCTGGCGCATCGTTTCAGCGATCTGGGCCTGCGTGGCGCGCTGGTTTACCGGCGTGATGGTGATCGACGCGGATTTGGTGGTCGGTTTTGCAGTGGCTGACGAGCTGACGGCTTTGCCATCGACCATCACCTGCGCCCGCTCGGCACCCGGTCGTTTGCGACTGGCTGTGATCACGAGGGTCTTCGGTTGATAGGGCAAAGGCATCGTGCTGCGACGTGTGTTCTTCAACGCCATCGCATTGCGCCTGAAGGCGTTGATCGCGACCATCAACTGCTGCTGCAATTCCTCAATCGGCCGCCCTTCGACTTCGGCCTCGCGAATCTTGCTCAGCAACTCCTCGATTTCACTCGGCGCCGATGCCGAGCGGCTGGTCACGCCGAAACTCTCCTTCGGCACCTTGACCGCAATGGCAAACTCTTCGGGCGACGAAATCATTTTGCCGACCCGGTAATGGTCGTAACGCATGGCCATCGTCAGTGCGTTGTCACCCCAGTCGTTCTGCGATTTGCGGTCAGCGCCCGACTCAAGCAAGACCCTGGTTAGCTCCTCGCGGCCTTCGCGCGCGGCCAGCATGAGCGGGGTCGAACCGTTGGGCGAAGGCGCATTGACTTCAGCCCCCAGCTCGATCAGTTGCTTGGCCAGGGCCTGGTGTCCATTGAATACGGCATAGTGCAGTGCGCCCCATTGCTTTCCTTCGCGGTTAAGCGCAGCGCCGTGATTGAGCAGCCACTTGACCGCGTCCAGGTGGCCGTTCCAGGCGGCCAGTTGCAAGGGCTGTTCGCCGTTGCGGTTGGCGCGCCGAGGATTGGCGCCGTGCTCGATAAACAGCGCCATCATTTCAATGTTGCCGTTCCAGGCGGCAATCATCAGCCCGGAGCCGATCTGGTTGTTCTGGAACTCGGGATCAAGCCCCTCATCGAGCCAGGCCTTGACCTTTTTGACATCGCCGCGCTCAACCGTCCAGCCAAAGGCGACCGGATCGGGCAACGCCGCCCAGGCCGCGCCTGCCGAAACTGCCAACAGGCAAAGCACTAATATAAAGGCTCCGCCGCTTCTGCTAATCACCCGCATTGAAATGATCCTCCACCTTCTTCACAACAAGCGATGCCCCGCCGCGTTTTGTTGCACAATACTGCGCTAATGTCATTGCGTCTGATTCCCGCCCTTGCGCTTTCGCTTGCCCTGCATAGTGGGCTATTTCTTCCGGATCTCGTCAAGCGCCTGTCTGCCGCCCCGCCCCGCCCGGCGCTGCAGGCTTCGTTGCGCCTACCGGCCAAGCCCGATGCCGATCCTTTGCTCAAGAATACAATCGATGGCGAAGAAACGCCGCCAGCGTTGGTGCCTGTGCCTCCAGTCACCACGCAAGGCAAGCCAAAGGCTGTTGCCAAACGCGAGGAGCAGGCCGCGCAGAGAAAGCTTTCACAGCACCTATTTTACCCGCCCGAGGCTATTGCTCGCGGCCTCGAAGGTGAAGTACGTCTTATTCTCAGGCTGGCTGCCGATGGCTCGGTTGATGGCGTTAGCATTGCCGCCAGCAGTGGTTATCCGGTTCTTGACAACGCCGCCATCAAGGCCGCCTACGCGATGGGCAAACTGACCGGCGCCATCTCGCGCGAACTGATCCTGCCGGTCATCTTTCGCCTGCAATAACAGTTGGTGGATGCGCTTTGCGTAGACATCGCGCAGGGAAACGCCTTACGGAAAAAGCCGATTAAGGTAATATTCACAAGGCTGTCTCACATGCAGCACCAGCCATCACAAAATTAATTTGGAGGGTCACTCATGCGCATTTCTACCCGTCTTGGCCTCATCGTGGCTTGTTCCGTATTGGGCGCACTGATTCTAGTGCTCGTCGCCTTGCAGACGATCCGGTCGTCAATGCTTGAAGACCGTAAGGCCCAAATCAAGTTGGTAACCACACTGGCTGGCCGGGTAGCCGGAGTCTATCTTGCCCAAGAGAAGGCTGGCACGCTGACCCGGGCAGAAGCCCAAGAGAAGGCCAAGCAGGCCATTTCAGGTTTGCGGGAGGGCGATGACTATGTTTTTGTCCGTAATATGGAAGGCATGTTTTTACTTCACCCTGACCCGCGCCGGGAAGGAAAGGTCGATGTGGGGAGCAAGGGTGCGGATGGGCGCACCGTGTTGCAGGTTTATCTCGATGCCATAAAGACTACAAATCTGGCACTCGTCGAAATCAAGACAAAACGGCCTAGTGGCAGTGTTGAAGTACCCAAGATCAACGGCCTTTTCAAGATCCCGGAGTGGGGATGGATTATTGGCTTCGGTCAATTTTCCGATGATATTGACCAAGCCTACTGGAACGAAGCCCTGCGCTTTGTGTTTATTGGCTTTGTCATTATGTTGATCGTCATCACGATCGCGCTGAGCATGTCACGCGCAATCAAGCATTCCTTGTCTTCCATTCTGCATACCGTTTCGCACATTGAAGCTGATCTGGACTTTACCGTTCGCGCCCCACTCATTGGCAAAAACGAAATTACCGAAGTATCCATTGCACTGAATCGATTGCTGGATAAGCTCCGCAGTAGTCTGAACGCCATTGAAAGCAACGCTGCAAAAGTCGCCGAGTCTTCTGCTCAGTTCGCTTTGGCGTCGAATAAAGTCGCCGTCGCCTCGTCACTGCAGAGCGATTCTGCGTCCAGTATGGCCGCCAGCGTTGAGGAGATGTCCGTCAGCATTCACCATGCAAGCGATCGCTCTGACGAAGCCCATTCGCTCACGGTCCAATCGGGTCAGCATGCTTTGGCTGGAGAACGAGTGATTAGCCAGACGGTAGAGGACATCAACAGGATCGCGGATTCGGTCAATCAGGCGTCTTCACGCATTCGGGAACTGGAAGACAATGTCGTGGGCGTTTCATCGATTTTGTCGGTAATCAAGGAAGTTGCCGACCAAACCAATTTGCTGGCCTTGAATGCAGCGATTGAGGCTGCACGGGCAGGCGAACAGGGGCGCGGATTCGCCGTGGTCGCGGACGAAGTCCGCAAATTGGCCGAGCGGACAGCAAAGTCTACTACTGAAATCGCGACGATAATCGACGCAATCCGGGGCGTCTCGCAACAAGCGGCTGAAAGCATGACACAAGCAGTCGTTCAGGTTGATACCGGTGTGCGCCGGGCCAGCGATGCCAGTGAGTCGATCAGGAATATCAGCAAAGAGAGCCAGCAAGCGGTAGCTATGGTAGAAGAAATCACTTCGGCGATCAGGGAGCAGAGCCAGGCGAGCAATGCTATCGCCGGCAGTGTTGAGCGTATCGCTCAGATGGCGGAAGAGAACAGCTCCGCAGCGAAAAACAGTTCCGAGTCAGCATGCTATTTGGATGGCCTGGCGCGCGAAATGCACACTATCGTCTCGGCATACCGGCTCGGGTAGACGCGGTAATCAAACGATCATTGATATGTATGGGTAAATTGGATACCCTGAGGGCGGTGGCTCACGAGCGCTGCGCCTTTCCTTTCCATATATTCTTCCTAACGTTAACCTGTCGAGGTGTGCTATGTCCGAAGTTTCCGATTTGACCAACAACAGCAAAGAAAGATTTGTCTCCGATATGAAAATGGTTGTTTCCGACGCAGAAGAAATACTCCGTGCGACCGCAGGCGTGGCCGGTGAGAAGATGGCTGATCTGCGCGACCGTATCGGCGAGCACCTGCGCGATGCCAAGATGCGTATTGCCGACGCCGAAGCAGCATTGGTTGACAGGACCAAGGCAGCGGCGCGCGCGACCGATGACTACGTCAATGATAATCCATGGCAAGCTGTCGGCATCGCTGCGGGAATCGGCCTGCTGCTTGGAATTATCATTGGTCGCCGTTAAGCAACGATCTGCGAGATGAGCGACGGCAGAGTGAATAGCGGCCTGTTCACGGCCCTGCAAAACATCGCTGCAACACTCCTGGCTAGCGGCAGGACGCGGCTTGAACTCCTCGGTAACGAAGTCGAGGTGGGGAAGCTGCGCGCAATTCAACTCATGCTCATGGCGCAAGGGATGGTGTTCTGCTTTGGCGTTGGCATACTGCTTGCCGTCGCCTTGCTCACGGCGCTGTTCTGGGACAACCGGCTGCTCGTCCTGGGCGCATCTGCCGGACTTTTTCTGCTTCTCGGGGGCGTTTTTTACACCCAGTTCAAGCGCGCCACACACCATCCGGAGCACGTCTTTGCCGCCAGCATTGCCGAACTTCAGGAGGATCTTCGACAGTTAAAGGCGGCCGCTGGCCATGAATCAGCGACTAAATGAACTGCACTTGAAGCGTGGACGCTTGCTTGAACGCATCGACACACAACGCGCTGCTTTGGGCCAAGAGCTACGGCCCGTGCGCTCTGCGCTGGACACGGTGGATCGTCTGCTGGCGCGCGTTCTTGCAGGTGTCGACTACTTGAAAACTCACCCCAGCATTGCCGCGCTGGCAATTGTTGCCTTGCTCATCATGAAGCCCCGCCGAGCGTATCGCTGGTCCACGCGCGCTTTCTCCGCGTGGCAAATTTGGCGAATCCTGCGCGACAAATTGGCGATGTCTGGTTTATGAACCCGCTCGTGAGCGACGCGGGAAAAACGCAAGAGGGTGCCATTTCGCGCTTGAAAGCGTCGCAGAAACGGCAAGCCAGGGAGTTTGTTGCCGATATTGTTCGTATGCGTAATCTAATGCCCTTGCTGATGAAGAATCGCAACGGCGGCAGGTGGACAAGCGAGGAAAAATCCGAACTGCTCGCTCAGATGCGTATCATTTCGCGCGTTTCACCGTATCTTTTGTTTCTGTTGCTTCCCGGGTCCGTGCTGCTGCTACCGGTTTACGCCTGGTGGCTGGATCGTCGGCGCAAGCCGCGCAGTACCCCTCCTTGTAAGAACAAATAATCATCGATGTCACAATTCCATCGTATCGGCAAAAGCCAGCGCCTGCATCTGAGCTCGGTTGAACTGGTCCGCCGACAGGCCGAGCATTGACGCCTGGTCGGCAACTGCTTTTCCGTCATCGCCTTCGCTAGCTTTGGCCAGTTCGAGGAAGGGGCCATAAACCCCACCGTGGCCGAGCAGGGCGTCGACGATCGATGCGGGAAGGCTCATCGATTCGAGCACTTTATCCATACTCACGCCGAGCAGGGCATCAAGCATCGAGAAGGCGCCGGTGATGAACAAGTTATCGTATTCCTGTGGCTCGACCAAACCCGTGGCCAGCACTTCCATCAGCCGGGCACGCGCCAGTGCGGTGTGCATCAGCGCTGGCGCCATCGGGTCTTTGCTCGCCGTGGCTAGTAACAGCGATAGCCATTTGTTGAGCTTGTCGTAGCCGAGAATAGTCACCGCATGCCGGAAAGACTGAACTTCGCAGGAAAGTCCGAAACCGGCTGAATTGATGTAGCGCAACAATTTGTAGGAGAGCGCCACATCCTGCTTGAGTGCGACTTCGATTTCCTTGACATCGGCATTCCTGCGCACCAGGTTGAGGACGCGAACGATTTGCGCCTGCCCCGGATTGAGCGCCTTGGCTGGGGCCTTGGTCGGATGCATAAAAAACCAACTGGCGGCGGCACTCACTCCAGCGTCCAGGCAGGCCTGGAACTCCGGGCCGTCGTTGACGTTAAGCGCCACCGAAATGCCGAAGGGTTGGGTCTGCGTCGCCAGACTTTTCAGTTGCATCGGCGTATAGCGCTGTGCATCCAAGGCGATGAAACGGAAGGGAACACCACTTGCCAGCGCCGCCTGCGTCTGGCTTTCGAAGAGCAGGCAAAGCGAGACTGGCGTAGCCTGCAGGACAGCGATGAACGGGCCGGCATCTGGCCCAACCAGTGACGCCGAGTGGGCTTCAATCGTCGCATTGGCCGGCGCTTGCCACTCGAACAAGGTTTCATCACAAGGCGTCTGACCACAATTGATGAAGACCAGTTTTTCGCCCTGTGGCCAGAACTCGGTAAGCGCGCCGAGAGCCGCCGCCGCGTCCTTCGTCGTCGCCCCGGGTTCGAGGTGAAGAGTCAGGCGGGTGGCGATGATTTTGCTTTGGCGATTGACTAATGGCTGTCGGGAGATATAAACGTCGGGCATGGCGATTAACCTGCGGTAGGGGATTGATGGTCGTTAGCCAGTTCAAAGGAATCAGCAAAAAATTCAGTTTCCGGCAGCTGGCATTGTCCAACAAAATCGCGTCGGGCGGCAGCTACCATCGCCGGCGAACCGCAAACATAAGCCTGGTGACCCGAAAGGTCAGGATAATCGTGCATGGCCGCCGCATGGACAAAGCCGCTTCGTCCTTGCCAATGATCGCTTTCGGGAGCCTCCGACAGGACCGGAACGAAACGAATGCCGGAATGCGCTGCCGCCCACTGTTCGGCCAGCGGCAACAGGTAGAGATCGGCGCGCCCGCGCCCGCCCCAATAGATGGCCATCGGCCGTGTCGACTGCTCGGCAATGGCGTGTTCGACAATCGCCTTGATCGGTGCGAAACCGGTGCCGCCAGCCACCAACAGCATCGGCTTGGTTGAGTCCTCGCGCAGAAAGAAACTGCCGTGCGGCCCGTTGAAACGCAGAATGTCACGCTCTTGCATGGTCGAGAACAGGCGGTCGGTAAACTGCCCGCCGGGCATGTGCCGGATATGCAGTTGCAGGCAGGAATCGTCATGCGGCGCATTGGCCAGCGAAAATGCTCGGCGCCGGCCTTCTTTCAGCAGAATTTCGATGTATTGCCCGGCGAAAAACTGCAGCCGCTCACTGGCTGGTAACTTGAGCTCCACCAGCATTACATCGGGCGCTACACGCGTCAGTTTCTGGACCCGCGCCGGCAGTGTCTTCACCGGCAAGGCTTGCGCAGACAGCAGTTCTCGGCCTTCGATTGAGAGGTCGCTGTGCGCTCTGGCGCAGCAGAGAAGTGCGAAGCCGGCGCTGCGCTCGGCATTGCTCAGGGCCTTGATCTGTGCCTGGCCGAGATCCACCTGGCCGCTTAGCACCCTGCCGCGACAGGCGCCACAGGCCCCATCGCGACAGCCGTAGGGTAGCACCACCCCCTGCCGCAAGGCAGCATCGAGGATGATCTCGTCGGCCTCGGCCTGAAAAACATGCTGGCTCGGCAAAATCGTGATCTGAAACGCCATTAAATCTCCCTGCAAGCGCGAACTTTATAAAGACAAGCTTTGGTGTTTCGCTCTTCATCGTTGACTAACAACTAATCCGGTAAAATTGCGCGGTGCAAAAACTTTTGATCGTCGGCTGCGGTGATGTGGCCCGCCGCACTTTGCCTCGCCTGCTCGGTCATTACAGGGTCTTCGCCCTGCTGCGTGATCCGGCGCAGTTCGCTTTCTGGCGCGATCACGGCGCCAGCCCGCTGCTGGCCGACCTGGATCGTGCGTCAAGTTTGAAACGCATCGCCGGACTGGCCGACATCGTGCTGCATTTTGCCCCACCATCCGAGCGCGGCACGGTGGATACGCGCACGCGTAAATTGCTGGCGGCGCTGACACGAGGAAAAAGTCTACCACAGCGACTGATCTACATCAGTACCAGCGGCGTTTATGGCGACTGTGCTGGCGCACGCATCGACGAAACACGTCCACCGCGCCCGAATACTGCCCGTGCCGTGCGCCGCGTCGACGCCGAAAACCAGTTGCGGCGCTTTGGCTGTCGCCATGGAGTTTGCGTTTCCATCCTGCGTGCGCCCGGCATCTACGCTGCTGAGCGCTTGCCGATCGAGCGCCTGCGCCAGGGCGTCAAGGCGCTGCGTAGCGAGGACGATGTATTCACCAATCACATCCACGCCGACGATCTGGCCATGCTGACCTGCGCTGCCCTGCGCTATGGGCGCGCTAACCGCTGCTACAACGCGAGCGACGACTCGGCAATGAAAATGGGCGCGTATTTTGACCTCGTCGCTGACCGCTTCAGCCTGCCACGCGCGCCGCGCATTGGGCGCAGCGCGGCACAGCAGGAGATGTCGCCAATACAATTGTCGTTCATGAGCGAATCGCGCCGGCTTGACAACCGGCGAATCAAAAAGGAACTTCGGGCACAATTGCGTTACCCGCAGGTCGCGGATGGCGTCAATGCCGCCTGGCTGGAAAGGAAGCAATAATGGATTACCTGATCGTCAAAGCCTTGCATCTGGTGATGGTCGTCAGTTGGTTCGCCGGGCTCTTCTACCTGCCGCGCATCTTCGTCAACCTGGCGATGGTGCCGGCGGATAGCAGCGCCGAGCGCGACCGCTTGCTGCTCATGGCCAGCAAACTTTATCGGTTCATGACCCCGATCGGTTATCTGGCGATCGCCCTCGGCCTCTGGCTGTGGTTCGGCTTTGGCATCAGCGGCGGCTGGCTGCACGCCAAGACAACCTTGGTCGCCGGTTTGCTGGCCTATAATTTCTACTGTCGCAAGCTGCTGAACGATTTCCAGGCCGGGCGCAAGCAACGCAGCCATGTCTGGTTCCGCTGGTTCAACGAAATCCCGGTAATCGTGCTGCTTGTCGTGACCTTGCTGGTCATTCTCAAACCCTTCTAGGAATTCCCCTTGGAAAAGTTTTTTGCCAGTTGCCCGCGCGGCCTTGAAGCCCTGCTTGCCGAGGACCTCGTAGCCGCTGGCGTCAGCGAACTACAAGTCATTCCCGGCGGCGTGCATTTTGTTGCTAAGTGGCCAGCATGTTACGCCGCCAATCTGCATTCGCGCATCGCTACGCGCATTCTGTGGCGCGTCGCCCATGGCCGCTACGCCAAGGAAGACGACATCTACCGCCTGGCGCTGGATACGCCCTGGCCCCTGTGGTTTACCGCCGAGCAGACGATCCGCGTCGATGTGACGGCGGTCAAGAGCACGCTCAGAAGCCTCGAATTCATCACCCTGCGCATCAAGGACGCGATTTGCGACCGCTTCCGCGCTGATGCCAGCAAGCGTCCGAATGTGGACACGCGCGAACCGGATGTGCGTGTGCACGGCTTCATCACCGTCGACGAATGCACGCTGTACGTCGACACCTCGGGTGCCCCGCTCTACCAGCGCGGCCTGCGCCAGAAGACCGTCGAAGCGCCGCTTAAGGAGAATGTGGCGGCTGGCATCCTGCGTCTATCGGGCTGGCAGCCGGGAACCCCGCTGCTTGACCCGATGTGCGGCAGCGGCACCTTTCTGGTCGAAGCGGCACAAATGGCGCTCAATATTGCGCCGGGTGCAGGACGCAGCTTTGGCTTCCAGCGCCTGAAAGCTTTCCAGCTCGACCTCTGGAAAAATTTGCTCGAACGCGCCATGGATGACGAAAAGCCAGCTGCCGACGCGCATATCTACGGCAGCGATTTGTCGCCCGTCGCCGTGCGCGCCGCGTTGGCTAACCTTGACCGCGCCGGCCTGCTGCCTGCCGTCACGCTGAGTACTGGCGATCTCCTTGAAATCAGAGCTCCTACCGAACAAGGCGTGATGGTTGCCAACCCGCCCTACGGTGAACGCCTGTCGGAACTTGATGAACTGGCGGCCTTCTACCCTCTGCTCGGCAGCGCCCTCAAACGCAATTTCGCCGGCTGGAACTGTTATCTGTTGAGCGCCGACCTACGCCTGCCCAAGCTGATGCGCCTGACACCGAGCAAGAAGACGCCGCTCTACAACGGCGCCATCGAATGTCGTTTGTTCGAATTCAAGATGGTCGCCGGCAGCAATCGGCGCTGATTTTGCAACGGTTCGACCGTCGCAGGCGTACACTGCTCGTCTGTCGAAAATGAAAGCCTGCTGCCATGCCCCGCCCAACGCTAAAACTGCCCGCCAAACCCGTCACTGACGACGCGAGATCGCCTTATCGCAAGCCGCTGCGCGGCGGTTCCAAGGCGTTGAAACAATCGTTTGCGCACAGTGCCGCCAAGACTGAGCGTCACGCCGTCGAGTCGCGCAAGCCAGCGCCAGCACTGCCCCCAGTTCATGGCGTCCTGTCCGTCAAGGTCCATCCCAAACGTGGCGTGGCGCGCAGCACCGGTGCGCGCGCCCTGCCACCGGCACGCATTCATAGCGACTACAGTGCACCGCGCGCGGAGCCAGTGCCGCAGGCTAGCGCGCCGCCAGCGCCGCACCGTCCGCTCAATGAGCCACCACGACTGGCCAAGCGCGTCAGCGAAATGGCGTTTTGCTCGCGTCGACAGGCCGACGAGTGGATTGAAAACGGCTGGATTCGTGTCGATGGTGTGGTGGTCACTACGCTGGGCGCCCGGGTACACCCCAATGCCCGCATCGAGATCAAGGAAGAGGCCAGCAAGCATCAGAGTGAGAGCGTGACTATCCTGCTCAACAAACCGCTCGCGGCGGATCGCGGTCCGGGCGAAGGCGGCAGCGAAGCCCTGATGCAACTGATCCGCCCGGAAAATCGCTGGGTCGAGGACCTTAGCCGGTGCACTTTCAAGGCGACCCATTTGCGCGGTCTGGCGCAGGCCGGGAAACTCGATGCCGAGTCGACCGGGATGCTGGTATTTACCCAGGAAGGCAGTGTCGCCCGGCGCATCACCGGCGACGATACGAGGCTGGAGAAGGAGTATATGGTGCGGGTGGAAGGCGAACTTAGCCCGGAGGGTATGAAGCTGCTCAACCACGGCCTTGAACTTGACGAAGTCAAACTCAAGCGTGCGCAGGTCTCCTGGCAAAACGAGCAGCAACTGCGATTTGTCGTGCACGAAAGCAGGCAAGGACAGATTCAACGCATGTGCGAACTGGTCGGCCTGCGGGTGACCAGTATCAAACGCATTCGCATCGGCAGCGTAGCGCTCGGCAAACTTCCCTCAGGTCAGTGGCGCTACCTGCGTGAAGACGAACGCTTTTAGACAGGCCGTGCATCTCTTGTTTTCAATCGGACTATTTGCCGGCCAGCAGCGTTTTCAGGTCGCTGACGATGGCCTCAACTGAGGTAACGTCCTTTACGTAAAGACGGATTCGTCCGGATGGATCAAAGACGTAGGCGCCGGCCGAGTGGTCGATTGCGTAAGTCATAACGTCACTGCCCTTGCTGCGGGCGAAGAAAACCTTGAACTCCTTGGCCGCCGCCTCGGTTGCCGCCATATCCCCATAGAGGCCAATGAACGATGGATAAAACCACGGCACGTAGTCGGCCAGTTTTTGCGCCGTATCGCGTTCCGGATCGAGCGTGACGAACAGCACCTGTACCCGTTCATCATCATTCCCAAGCAGCTTCATGACCTCGGCAAAGCGCGCCAGCGTCGTTGGGCAGATGTCCGGGCAGAAGGTATAGCCAAAGAAGAGAACGACGACCTTGCCCTGAAAGTCGGCGAGCGTTCTCGGTTTGCCATGATGATCCTTGAAGCCCGCCAGCGCACGTCCGAACTGTGCGCCAGTGATGTCGGTGCTGCGAAATGGCGTCGGCTCTCGCTCAGAGCAGCCGGTCAGGGACAGGCAAAGTATTAGAATTAAGACCCGCAGCATACTTAACTTTCGACAAGGATAATTTGAACATCACTGAACTTTTATTGACAATAGGGTCTAAGTGTTACCCAAAACGTAATTAATATAGGGCGGGAGAAGATAATTTGAGCATGCCAAAATACACCGGCCGACGCCTTGGTCAGCCTTTTAGTGCCATTCGTTCCTTGTGCGCCATATTTTTCGGGTTGATTCCCGCGCTGGCCTGGGCCGATTTCGCCGTCAATCTTCCGCAGCCAGCGTCCGGCCTGGCGCAGGATATTTTTGATCTGCACAGCCTGATTCTCTGGATCTGCCTGGCAATTCTGATTGTCGTTTTCGTTCCGATGCTTATCGCCCTGATACGGCACCGTAAGTCTGTCGGCCACCAGGCGGCAAAATTCCACGACAACCTAGGCGTCGAAATTGCGTGGACAATTGTTCCGGTGCTGATTCTGATCGGCATGGCTTGGCCAGCGACCCGGTTGGTCGCCTCGATGAAGGACACCAGCAAGTCGGACTTGACCATCAAGGTCACCGGCCATCAGTGGAAATGGGAATACGAGTATCTTGGCGAAGATATCCGTTTCATGAGCAATTCCTCGACACCCAAAGTGCAGATCGACGGCGAGCAGTCCAAGGGGGAACACTACCTGCTTGAAGTTGATCGGCCACTGGTGGTTCCCGCTGGACAGAAGGTTCGTCTGGTGCTGACCGCCAGTGACGTCATTCACGCCTGGTGGGTTCCCGCTTTCGGCGTCAAGCAGGACGCCATCCCTGGCTTTATTCGCGACGCCTGGTTCAAGGTCGACCAGGTGGGGACTTACCGTGGTCAGTGCGCTGAACTGTGCGGCGTTGGTCACGGCTTCATGCCGGTCGTTGTGGATGTTGTGAGCCCGGAGCAATTCGCCACCTGGAAGCAGGAACAGAAAACCCTGGTCGCTGCGGCTGCGGCAAACGTCGGGAAAACTTACGAAATGGCCGAGTTGAAAGCCCTTGGCGAAAAGGTTTACGCCGCCAATTGCGTGGCCTGCCACCAGCCTACCGGCATGGGAGTCCCTGGCGCCTTTCCGGCGCTCAACGGATCAGCGATCGTCTCTGGCGAGAAAGCCGGACATATTGACATCGTCCTTAACGGCAAAGCGGCGACGGCGATGGCCGCTTTTGGCAAGCAACTGTCCGATCTTGATCTCGCCGCAGTCATTACCTACGAACGCAATAGCTGGAACAACACCACGGGTGACCTCGTGCAGCCAGCCGACATCGCCGCACGGCGCCGTTAACCGGGAGTCTCTAAATGAACACAAGCACTGTCAGCAATGCTGCTGCCGTCCATGATCATGCGCATGATCACGCCCCGACCGGCGTCATGCGCTGGCTGACCAGCACCAACCACAAGGATATCGGTACGCTCTATCTGTGGTTTTCCCTGTTCATGTTTTTCTTCGCCGGTGCACTAGCCATGCTGATTCGTGCCGAACTGTTCCAGCCCGGTTTGCAACTATTTCAGCCCACTGTTTTTAACCAACTGACGACAATGCACGGCCTGATCATGATATTCGGCGCCATCATGCCGTCACTGGTCGGCTTCGCCAACTGGCAGGTGCCACTGATGATCGGCGCCCCGGACATGGCCTTTCCGCGCCTCAACAACTGGAGTTTCTGGCTGCTTCCGGCGGCAGGGGTGCTGCTCATCTCGACTTTTTTCGTTCCTGGCGGCGCGATTGCCGGCGGCTGGACAATGTATCCTCCGCTCTTTATGCAGGGAGGCATTGCCTATGACATGTCCATTCTTGCGGTGCACATCCTGGGCGTCTCGTCGATCATGGGGGCGATCAACATCATCGTTACCATACTCAATATGCGCGCTCCGGGAATGACGCTGATGAAGATGCCGATGTTCGTGTGGACCTGGCTGATCACCGCTTTCCTGCTGGTTGCCGTGATGCCAGTACTGGCCTGCGCGATCACCATGCTGCTCACCGACCGCAATTTCGGCACCCATTTCTTTGACGCCAGCGGCGGCGGTGACCCGGTCATGTTCCAGCACGTGTTCTGGTTCTTTGGCCACCCCGAGGTGTACATCATGATCCTGCCGGCCTTTGGCATTGTCTCGACGATCATCCCGACTTTTGCGCGCAAGCCACTGTTTGGCTATGTCTCGATGGTCTATGCGGTAGCTTCGATCGCCTTCCTGTCCTTCATCGTCTGGGCGCACCACATGTTTACCACCGGCATGCCGCTCGGTGGTCAGTTGTTCTTCATGTACACCACCATGCTCATCGCGATCCCCACCGGGATCAAGGTTTTCAACTGGGTCGCGACGCTCTGGCGCGGCTCGATCAGCTTCGAAACACCAATGCTGTTTTCGCTGGCCTTCGTTTTCTTGTTCACCATTGGTGGCTTCAGCGGGCTGGTGCTGGCGCTGGTTCCAGTCGATATCCAGTTGCAGGATACCTACTACGTGGTTGCCCACTTCCACTACGTGCTGTTCTCCGGTTCGGCAATGGCCATCATGGGCGGTGTGTATTATTGGCTACCGAAATGGACTGGCCACATGTACGACGAAAAACTTGGCAAAGTGCATTTCTGGCTGACTGCCATCGCCTTCAACATTACCTTTTTCCCGATGCACTTTCTCGGACTAGCCGGCATGCCGCGCCGCATTCCTGACTATGCGTTGCAGTTCGCCGAATTTAACATGATCGCCAGTCTGGGCGGTTTCCTGCTCGGCGCCAGTCAGTTGCTCTTTCTTTACGTCGTGATCAAGTGCGTGCGTGGTGGCATTGCAGCCGGCAACCAGCCCTGGGATGGCGCCGACACACTGGAATGGACGCAGACCTCGCCGCCGCCGTACCACTCGTTCGTCACCCCACCGCTCGTGAAGTAGGTTAAGGGAGAGCCGCCATGCAAGCACATAACAACGCCTATTACGTTCCGCCGCCTTCGATCTGGCCGATTGTCGGCTCGGTCGCTCTGCTCACGCTGGCCGTCGGATTCGCTCTGGTACTCAACAAGGTGGCCGTCGGCAGCCTAGTCATGGCCCTTGGTGCCGGGATTTTGCTGATCATGTTATTCGGCTGGTTTGGCGCCGTCATCAAGGAAAGTCTGGCCGGCAAGTATGCCCGTCAGGTTGATACCTCCTTCCGCTGGGGGATGGTGTGGTTCATTTTTTCCGAGGTAATGTTCTTCGCCGGCTTCTTTGGCGCGCTCTTCTATGCCCGCAACCTTGCGCTGCCTGGGCTTGCCGACGCACAGTCGTTGTGGCCAGGCTTTTCCGCGGCATGGCCAACGACCGGCCCTGGTTTGAAGACCGTCATCACCCCGGTCAATGCCTGGGGCATTCCGGCGCTCAACACTCTGATCCTGCTTTCTTCCGGTGCGACCTTGACCTGGGCGCACTGGGGGTTGCAGAAGGACCGGCAGCGTCAACTCAAGCTTGGCCTGGCACTGACCATCGCGCTTGGTATCCTGTTCATTGGTCTGCAGATTCATGAATACGGCGAAGCCGCGTTCACCATCCGCGACGGCATCTACGGCGCCACGTTTTACATGCTGACCGGTTTCCACGGTTTCCACGTGATGATGGGTTCTGTCATGCTGATCGTCATTTTGTTGCGTTCCCTGGCCGGTCATTTCACGCCCGGGCGGCATTTTGCCTTCGAGGCGGTTGCCTGGTACTGGCATTTCGTGGACGTGATCTGGCTGTTGCTGTTCATTTTTGTTTATTGCCTCTAGCAGCCTGTCGTTATCAGCGAACGGAGATTCTGACTTGACCTTGCACAACAGTTATCTGATCCTTCTGAGCGCCCTTTTTGCGGTGGTGTTTGCGATCATGATTTATTCGCTGGTCAGACACCAGAAGACCGCTGGCGAGTCGGCGGCACAGTTTTTCGGGCCAAGCGGAAGCGTGCAATGGCTATGGGCAGTAATTCCCATTGCCATTCTTGTTGGCATCGATTTCGCGTTGATCGAGACGCCGGCAGATCGGAGCTCAATGGCCCAACTGGCGATTGCGCAGAACCTGCCATCGGCTGCCGGGGTAACTGCTGTCACCACTGAACAGCTCAGTGCGCAAGTGTCCGTCAGCAGGCTGAAGGTCTTAAATGATGGCAACTGACCTCGTGCAAGCGGCACACCGCCGTGCCGCCAATCGCCGCTTGGGATGGTCTATCGCTGTGGTGGCGCTGGCCATTTTTCTCCTTTCGATGTTTCTGAGAAGCTGAAGCGATGGCTGTTTCCGTCGCTAGCCCCCTGCCGGTCTCCAGCCATCGCAAGTTGCTCATCAAGCTGCTGGCCGTCGTCGCACTCGCCTTCGCCTTTGGTTTTGCCCTGGTGCCGCTGTACGATGTGTTTTGCTTGGCTACCGGCCTCAATGGCAAAACGGCTGGCGCCAAAGCCGCCAGTGTTGGCATTGGTGGTCTTAGCCAGCCAGTCACGGCGACCGCCAGTCGCATTGATGCCAACCGCATCATCACCGTTGAATTCACCGGCACCGTCATGCCCGGTCTGCCATGGGAAATGGAAGCGCTGACGACTAGCCTTGACCTGCACCCGGGCGAACTGCATCAGGCCAGGTTCCGCGTGCACAATCTTTCAGAGAAACCGATCGTCGGCCAGGCTGTACCCAGCGTTTCTCCGGGACTGGCCGCCCAGCATTTTGAAAAACTCGATTGCTTCTGCTTTGCGCAACAGCCCTTGGCACCAGGCGAAACGAAGGAATTGCCGCTGACCTTCGTGGTCAAGCCAGAGATTGACAGCGATATCCGAACGATTACCCTGGCCTATGCATTTTTCATTGTCGCTGACAGCACGTCGACGGCCAAGGCGCCGGCGGCTTGGCGATGGTTTTGACTCTTGGCCGTCAGTGCGCGTGCTTTCCCTTACGGGAGATAGCCGGGAATCAGTCCGAAGCGATAGCCCAACATCAGCAGGACAAAGATTACGATCGACAGGCCAACACGCAAGGTCAGCGCCTTCACGGTGCGTTCGCCTTCTCCCTGATCCCGAAAGAGAAAGAAAAGCCCGGAAAACAGGCTGATGATCACGCCAAGCAAGATGACAAGGATGATGAGCTTGAACATGGCCGACTCCAGTAGGACGAGCGGCAATTATGCGCGCGCCACGCTGCTGACGGCAACCGATGCGCCTGCGCAGAAACCCGCGCCATCTGTACGTCGTTTCCGGCCGCGTCTGTGGCCGACCCTGGCGGCCGCGCTTCTGCTGCCCGTTTTCATTGCTGCTGGACAATGGCAGTGGACTAAAGCCGGCAGCAAGAACGCTCTGCAACAGCAGCTCGACGCCCGTGGCGCCGAACCGGCGATGGCACTGCCCAGCACGCCGGTCGATGCGCAGTCGCTGCGTTATCGCAAAATCACCGCGCGCGGCTATTACGAACCTCAGTACCAGATTCTGATCGACAATCGTACCCATCGCGAACAGGCTGGCTATCACGTGATCACCCCGCTGCGTCTCGAAGGCAGTGAAATGCGCCTGCTCATCAATCGTGGCTGGGTGCCGGCGCTGGCCGAACATCGCCAGTTACCGCAGTTGACAACCCCGATTGGTCCTCTCGAAGTAGTAGGCACAGCGGTGCTCCCTGGCACACGCTTCTTTACCCTCGGCGCAGACAGCGCAAGCGCCAAGACCGGATGGCAAAGCGTCTGGCAAAATCTGGATGTGGCTGCGTATAGCAAGGTCGTCAGTTTTCCGATCCAACCCGTCGTCATAGAACTCGACGCTCACAGCGCAGC
The DNA here is from genome assembly GCF_029255185.1 of Propionivibrio sp. Taxonomy (GTDB): domain Bacteria; phylum Pseudomonadota; class Gammaproteobacteria; order Burkholderiales; family Rhodocyclaceae; genus Propionivibrio. Next base: position 26,439 of record NZ_JAPUVO010000130.1, on the reverse strand, counting down.
CGGCGGTTTTGTCCGCGAATGGCGCCGTCCCGACGAACGAGTGCAGACCAATCTTGGTTATGCCCTGCAATGGTGGGCTTTCGCCGCAACCACTGTGGTGCTCTGGCTGGTCGTCAATTTTCGCCGACCCTCCTGACTTTTACCGGAACCCCCATGCCGACCATGACCGCAGCCCTGCCAACGCCAAATTCTTCACGACGCACGCTATTGTTGCTGGCAACCATATTCTTTCTGCCCTTCTTCATCAGTAGTGGACTGTTCTGGCTGGACTGGCGCCCTGGGAAGTTCGCCAACCACGGCGACCTGCTGCAACCACCCCGCCCTCTGCCGGAAACCGGCCTTTTGCATGGCGATGGACGCCCCCTGCCGAGTACCGAATTGCGCGGCAAATGGCTGCTGCTGATGCCTGTCCAGGATGTATGCAACGCCAGTTGTCAGACCAGACTGCAGCAGATGCTTCAGGTGCACGTCGCACTTAACAAGGAGCAAAGCCGTCTGCAGCGTGTCCTCTTCGTTGGCGGTGCGGCCGATACGGCAAATCTGGTGCAGGTGCAGCAGCGCTTCCCCGATCTGGTCATTGCCAGCGTACCGTCCGGGACCGCAGTCGATGCCTGGGAGCGCGCACTTGATGGTCGTGGGCACCCTATATACATTGTCGACCCGCTAGGCAATGTCATGATGCGCTATGCCGAGCCGAACGATCTGCGCGGCGTACTCAAGGATCTTGAGCGCCTGCTGAAGTATTCCTGGATCCGCTAACCGTTTTAGGAGGAGTTGCATGTCCGTCACTGTCAGACGCCACCAGGTCACCGCCCCGCGCCCACTTGGGCAGCGCCTCGCTGACTTCTTTGGTTTGTGCAAACCGCGCGTTAATAGCTTGATCGTGTTTACCGCGATGATCGGCATGTTTCTCGCCACGCCCGACTTTCCACCGCTTGGCCTCTTCCTCGCCGCGTCGGCAGGAATCGCCCTGGTCGCCGGTGCGGCGGCGGCGATCAACTGCCTGGTCGAAAGGACAGTTGATGCGCGCATGGCGCGAACCCGAGCCCGGCCGACGGCACGGGGAAGCGTTTCGCCGGCCGAGACCCTGGCCTTGGCTACTCTGGTCGGCGGTAACGGTCTGTGGCTGCTCTACGCCTTGGTCAATCCCCTGACCATGTGGCTGACGCTGGCTACCTTCCTCGGCTACGCGGTGATCTACACCCTCCTGCTCAAACCGGCGACGCCGATGAACATCGTGATCGGCGGTGCTTCGGGGGCCATGCCCCCGCTTCTCGGCTGGACCGCGATGACCGGCAATGTCGGCCCGGAAGCGCTGATTCTCTTCCTGATCATTTTCATCTGGACACCGCCACACTTCTGGGCGCTGGCCTGCTACCGGCGCGCTGATTATGCCAAGGCCGGCCTGCCGATGCTGCCGGTCACGCACGGTGTCGAGTTCACCTGCTTGCACAGCTTGCTTTACGTTGTCATGCTCAGCGGCGCGACGGTGCTGCCCTACACCCTGGGCATGAGCGGGCTGGGGTATCTGGCTGCGGTACTGGTATTGGACGCGATCTTTCTGGCATACGCTATCGCCTTGTGGCGCAATTACAGCGATGCATTGGCCAAGCGTACCTTCCGCTGGTCGATCATCTATCTGACACTGCTCTTCGCCGTACTACTGGCTGACCATTTCATCTGAGCAGCCATGCGCCTTTATCGCCAACTGCTGGTCGTCGCCACGCTGCTTGCCTTTGGCGTGATCTTGCTCGGCGCCTATGTCCGCCTGTCGGACGCCGGACTAGGCTGCCCCGACTGGCCCGGTTGCTACGGTCAGCTGATTGGCGTCCCCGCCGCTGCGCACGAGCAGTCAGCCGCGTTGCAAGCCTTCCCCGGCAAGCCGGTCGAGGGGCACAAGGCGTGGAAGGAAATGGTGCATCGCTACTTTGCCGGCGGCCTTGGCCTACTGATCGCTCTTATCGCGCTGCTCGCCTGGCGACACCATCGCGCCCTGCACCAGTCGCCATGGCTCCCGAGCGTATTGGTCGGCGTCGTCGGCGTACAGGCACTGCTCGGCATGTGGACCGTCACCTTGCTGCTCAAACCGGTGATCGTCAGCGCCCATCTGCTCGGCGGCATGATGACTTTGTCCCTGCTGGTCTGGCTGCTGCTGCGCCAGCACCACGGCGGGCAGCTTTTATTTGGGGGAGAGTTGCGAGCACTCAGAATTCACGCTGCGCTTGCCCTGTTCGTGGTCGGCGTCCAAATTGCACTCGGCGGCTGGGTGAGCAGCAACTACGCCGCCCTGGCCTGCGGCGACTTTCCGACCTGCCTTGGCGTCTGGCTGCCGGAGATGGACTTCGCCCAGGGTTTTCAGATGCGTCGCGAACTTGGCCAGAGCGCTGATGGCGCGCTGCTCTCGAACACTGCGCTGACGGCCATTCATTGGTCACACCGGTTTGGCGCACTGATTGTGACGGTAATCGTTGGCCGACTGGCCTGGGTTTTACGCCGACCCGAATGGCGCCCGTGGGGACGACTGCTCGCCGCCGCCTTGCTCGTTCAGGTCGGGCTGGGCATCGCTAACATCCTGCTTGCGCTGCCCCTGCCTGTCGCCGTTGCCCACAACGCTGGCGCCGCTGTCCTGCTCAGCGTGACTCTGGCATTCAATTTCCAGCTTTGGCAAGCGTCAAGTCACACCGCGTAGGAGTGCCGCCAGCAGCTTGTCGTGGATACCGCCGAAACCGCCATTGCTCATCACCAGGATCTGGTCGCCGGAATGTGCGGCAGCAACGATGCGCTTGACGAGAGCGTCCAGATTGTCGGCGACGACCGCCTTGTCGCCCAGCGGCGCCAGAGCCTCGGCGGCGTCCCAGCCGAGATTGGCGCCATAGCAGAACACCTGATCGGCGTCTGCCAGGCTGGCCGGCAGTTGCGCCTTCATGACACCAAGTTTCATGGTGTTCGAGCGCGGCTCAAGGACGGCCAGAATACGCGGCGCATTGGCCCCGCCACCTATCTTGCGACGTAATCCGGCGACTGTTGTAGCAATTGCCGTCGGGTGATGGGCGAAATCGTCGTAGACGCTGATGCCGCGAACGGTGCCACGCAGTTCAAGCCGGCGCTTGACATTTTCAAAGCGCGACAAGGCCGCCAGCCCTTGGTCCAGCGGAACGCCAACGTGTCGCGCAGCGAGCAGCGCCGCCACGGCGTTAGCGCGATTGTGCTCGCCGTTCACGGCCCACTGCGTGGCGCCGATCTCCTGTTCGCCACGCATCAGGCGTAACGAGCCATCAGCGTCATTGCCTTGGCCATGCCAGCCCGAAAGCGCGTTAAAAGGTTCGACTGGCGTCCAGCAGCCTCGCGCCAGGACTCGCTCGAGGCTGGTTTCAGCGGCGTTACTGAGCAACAGGCCTTGGCGTGGCATAGTACGCACTAAATGGTGAAATTGTGTTTCGATCGCAGCCAGATCGACGAAGATATCCGCATGATCGAACTCAAGGTTGTTCAGAATCAAAGTTCTTGGCCGGTAGTGGATGAACTTCGAACGCTTGTCGCAAAAGGCAGTGTCGTATTCGTCGGCTTCGATCACAAAGAACGGAGAATCGCTTGATTTCCCCGATAGTCTTGCCGATACGCCGAAGTTTATTGGGACGCCACCAATCAGGAAGCCCGGATTTAGGCCGGCATCTTCGAGAATCCAGGCCAGCATTGCCGAGGTCGTTGTTTTGCCATGCGTTCCGGCGACCGCCAGCACCCAACGCCCCTGCAAAACATTATCGGCCAGCCATTGGGGGCCGGAAACGTAGGGCAGGCCGCGATCCAGCAGTTCTTCCAGCAGCGGGTTACCGCGTGAAATGGCATTGCCCACCACATAGCAATCCGGCTTGAGAGCGATCTGCTCGCTGCCGTAGCCTTCGACGAGTTCGATGCCAGCGGCTTCAAGCTGCGTGCTCATCGGCGGATAAACGCCACTGTCGCAGCCGGTGACTCGGTGTCCGGCAGTGCGAGCCAGCTGGGCTATGCCACCCATGAAGGTGCCGCAGATGCCAAGAATATGAATATGCATTTAAAAAATCCAAGTTAGAATTGGCCGACAGCCCCGGCGCCGAAGCGCGTGAATTGTACCCTTGCAGACGTGTTAAATCGTTAGCAAAACGAGTTAACCGACATCCACACCATGCCCCGAGCCAACGATCACCGGAATACCACTCAATTGCGCAAACTGATTGCCAGCGCCGCCGCCCGGCTGATCGCCGAGAATGGCATCAGTGATTATGCGCTGGCCAAGCGCAAGGCGGCGAGTGGCCTGGGCCTGCCGGAAAACACCCACCTCCCTGAAAACGCCGAGATCGACACTGAGTTGCAAATTTACCAGCGCCTGTTCCAGGATGAAGAGCACAATGCAAGAGTTGACTATCTTCGGCAAAAAGCCAGTGAAATAATGGTGATCATGCATAGATTTAATCCCTATCTTACAGGCCCGGTGCTCGACGGGAGTGCTGGCCGTTATGCCGAAATAGACATTCAGTTATTCACCGATAACGCCAAGGATGTCGAAATATTCATGCTCAACCAGCATTTTGACTACGAGCACAGCGTTCCGCGCTCGCCACGCGCGGAAGCTGTGCTGACTATCCATGACGAGGACGCCGTAGTCAATCTGATTGTTTATCCGGCACGCGAGGAGCGCATCATGTTCAAGACCCGTGACGGCAAAATTCGGCAGCACGCCCGCCTCGACGCCGTAAATAGACTTTTGAATTCTCCAGGCACGGACATCCCATGAGAAGGAGAAAATCCCTTTTCGCAGGTCTTGTCGTCGCTATCGCGGCCCTGGTTGCCGGTACCTATCTTGGTTTTGTCGCGCGCGCGCCCGAAACTTCCTTGCCAGTCGTATCCGGCGCAGCCATTGCGCGCCTTTTTGCTACCCGTTTGGTCGACGCCAACGGCAAAGTTCAGGCGCTCTCTCAGTGGCAGGGAAAAACTTTGGTCGTCAACTTCTGGGCAAGTTGGTGCCCACCCTGCCGTGAGGAAATGCCCTATTTTTCACGGTTACAAACAAAATATTCAGCAAATGGCGTTCAATTTGTTGGCATCGCTCTTGATACGGCAGACAACGTCATCAGTTTCTCGAAGCAGCAAGCAGTCAGCTACCCACTTCTCATCGCCGATTCGGAAGGTGCCGAACTGATCCGAGATCTTGGTAATTCGCGCCTGGCACTGCCCTATACCGTTGTTCTCGGGCCCGGCGGCGAGGCTCAACTGGCTCGGCTGGGCCGCATTTTCGAACAGGAACTCGATACGCTGCTGCCAAAAATTGTCCGGCGATAAAAATGCTGTGATATACGGCAAACTTGCAGACATAACGGTGTAAAATCTTCCATTGCCAGACAAAACTCACAGGGATTTTCGCCCTGTCTGGATGGAAAATCCCTGAAATTGCTTGCAATCGAGCACTTTGAAAAATCAAATCAAGTCAGGCTGAGTTCACGGCAACCAGCCGCGCCAGCCTTATCCTGCTGGCAATTATCTGTTCTAGAAGGAGGCTATTAATGGATTTGCGCAAACTCAAGAAGCTCATTGATCTGGTCGAGGAATCAGGCATTACCGAACTTGAAGTCACCGAGGGCGAGGAACGGGTTCGTATCGCCAAACAACCCCTGGCTGCTCCTCAGCAAACCTATATGATGCCGCAAGCAGCGTCACTGGCCGCCCCAGTACTTGCTGCAACAGTGGCCACGGCCGCAGAGGAATCCGATCTGCCTAACGGGCAGGTCGTCAAATCGCCGATGGTCGGCACCTTCTACCGCTCGGCCAGCCCCGGTTCCGACCCCTTTGTCGAAATCGGCAGCGCTGTCAAGTCAGGCGAAACGCTGTGCATCGTCGAGGCCATGAAACTGCTCAATGAAATTGAATCTGACTGCTCCGGAACAGTAAAAGCCATCCTGGTCGAGAATGGTCAGCCGGTCGAGTATGGCGAACCCCTATTCATCATCGGCTAAGGGGGCGTTGCGCCATGTTCGGAAAAGTGCTCATTGCCAATCGTGGGGAAATTGCCCTGCGCATCCAGCGTGCCTGCCGTGAGTTGGGAATCAAGACGGTCGTTGTGCATTCCGAGGCCGACCGCGATGCCAAATACGTCAAACTCGCCGACGAATCGGTGTGTATCGGCCCGCCTCCATCCAATCTGAGCTATCTGAACGTTCCGGCGATCATCTCGGCGGCCGAGGTTACAGACGCTGAGGCGATCCACCCCGGTTACGGTTTTCTCTCGGAGAACGCCGATTTTGCTGAACGAATTGAATCGTCTGGCTTCGTTTTCATCGGCCCGCGCCCCGAAACAATCCGTCTGATGGGCGACAAGGTTTCGGCCAAGGACGCCATGAAGGTGGCCGGCGTTCCCTGCGTTCCCGGTTCCGAGGGCGCACTGCCCGAAGACCCAAAGGAAATCATCCGAACCGCCAAGGCTGTCGGTTACCCGGTAATCATCAAAGCCGCTGGCGGTGGTGGTGGACGCGGCATGCGGGTGGTGCATACCGAAGCCGCGCTGCTCAATGCGGTAGTCATGACGCGTTCGGAAGCACAAAGCTTTTTCGGCAACCCCAACGTTTACATGGAGAGGTTCCTCGAAAACCCGCGCCATGTGGAAATTCAGGTGCTGGCCGATAGTTTCAGGAATGCCGTTTATCTTGGCGAGCGTGATTGCTCAATGCAGCGTCGCCACCAGAAGATCATCGAAGAAGCGCCGGCGCCCGGAATCCCAACGCGTCATATTGCACGCATCGGTGAGCGCTGTGCTGAAGCCTGTCGGCGTATCAATTATCGTGGCGCCGGCACCTTCGAGTTCCTCTATGAGAATGGCGAGTTTTATTTTATTGAAATGAACACCCGGATTCAGGTCGAACATCCGGTGACTGAAATGATTACCGGCGTTGATTTAGTGCAGGAGCAAATTCGTGTCGCTGCCGGCGAAAAGTTGCGCTTCAGGCAGCGCGACCTGAGTTTTCGCGGTCACGCTATTGAATGTCGCATTAACGCCGAAGATCCCTACACGTTTGTTCCATTTCCTGGAAAAATCACCACTTATCATCCGCCCGGCGGTCCTGGTATTCGAGTCGACTCGCATGTCTATCAAGGGTACACCGTCCCGCAGCACTATGACTCGATGGTGGCCAAGGTGATCGCCTACGGCGATAGCCGTGACCAGGCCATTCGTCGCATGCGCATCGCACTGTCGGAGATGAGTATCGAAGGCATTAAGACAAACATCGCGCTGCACCAGGAACTGATGCAGGACGCTCGCTTCATCAAGGGTGGAATGAACATTCACTACCTTGAGAAAAAACTCGCCGCCCAAGGCGAGGTAAAGAAAGACGGCTGAGCCGGCACCATGGCCTGGCTTTCCGTCACTATTGAAACCGACTGCCAGCATGCCGAGGCGCTTGCAGACGCTTTGCTTGAAGCTGGCGCCCTGTCGGCCAGCATTGAGGATGCCGACGCTGGAACGCCGAACGAAACGCCACAATTCGGCGAACCCGGTTCGCCGACCACACCGGGTTGGGAACGTTCACGTGTCGTTGCCCTGCTCGAATCCGACGCCGATGTTAAAGCCTTGATCGCCATCTGTGCCCCACTCGCCGGACTTGACCCGCTTCCGACGTTCACTCAGGACGTGGTCGCTGAGCAGAACTGGGTGCAACTTACCCAGTCGCAGTTCGACCCGATTCGCGTTTCTGAGCGTCTGTGGATTGTTCCATCCTGGCATCAAGCCCCTGATCCGGACGCCATTAATCTGATCCTCGATCCGGGAATGGCTTTTGGCACGGGCTCCCATCCAACCACCCGTCTTTGTCTTGAATGGCTGGAGCGTTCGGTTACTCTCGGCGTCTCGATTCTTGATTACGGCTGCGGATCAGGTATCCTGGCCATTGCAGCGGCCAAGCTCGGAGCCAGCGTCGTTTTCGGTGCCGACATTGATTTGCAGGCCGTCAGCGCGGCAAGAAGCAACGCCAAAGCAAACGATGTAAGTGCACGCTTTGACGATTCGGCAAAGGACATCAAGGAGCAGTTTGATATTGTGGTCGCCAACATCCTCTCCAATCCGCTCAAGGCGCTGGCCCCGGCGATCTGTTCATACATCCGTCCGGGCGGCAAGCTTGCGCTCTCTGGAATTCTTATTGAACAGGCGGAAGATTTGATCGCCAGTTATGCCCCCTATGCCACGCTGAGTGTCACCGACACGCGGGATGGCTGGGTCTGTCTGACGGGAATTAAACCGAGGCGATGAAAACTCGCTGCCCCGACTGCCAGACGACCTTCCGCGTTACCCCGGAACAATTGAAGGCGCGCGCCGGGAAGGTGCGTTGCGGGCAATGCCAGACTGTTTTCAATGCCCTCGACAGCCTGCTTGATGAAGCGAAGACAAGCGCCCCATCGGCGCCGCAGTCCACGCTGCCGTTAGAGCCGGCTGCTCAAGTCACTGGCGATCAGGCAGCCGGCTTCGTGTCTGAAACACCCGCTCCCGAGGTCGATTCAAGCCCAGCCGTTGTACTGCCATTGAGTGAAGCCGCCGTACAAGAACTGGGCAGGGCAACCGGGCTCATCATGCCGCGTGAGACTACCGGTATCCCCGGCTACAGCAAGTGGAGCGAAGGGGTGATGGCCGAACCGGTGTCGCTGTCGGTCGACAAGGCCGCCCGCTGGCCCTTTGTCCTCGCCGCCCTGCTGCTTCTTCTTGCTCTTGCAGGACAACTGGTCTTCCGTTTTCGCAGCGAGATCGCCATTACGATGCCCAGCTTGCGCCCAGTACTTGAGTTGCTGTGCCAGACGCTCGACGTTGATATTCCCCTGCCCCGCCACGTCGAATTGGTGAACATAGAAATGTCCGACCTGCAAACCGACCCGGCACGCGGTAATCTGCTCGTGCTCAATGCCTCGCTGCGCAACCGGGCGAACTACGGACAAGCCTATCCTTCACTTGAACTCTCATTGACCGATACGCAGGATGCCGCTATCGCCCGTCGTGTTTTCCCCCCCAGCGAGTATCTTTCAGCAAAGACACCAGCCGACCAGCCTTTTGCGGCCAACTCCGATATCACCGTGCGTCTCTGGATCGATGCCAAAGGCATCAGTGCGGCCGGCTATCGCCTGTACGTCTTCTATCCCTGACCTGGTTTTGACTGCACGCCAGAAAGCGTCAGTAGCCGGGTGCTATAATTTTCCCCTTCCACTTATCACTCATTCCAAAAATCCCCTATGTCCACGCTCATTTGCGGCTCTATGGCTTACGACAACATCATGGTATTCCGTGATCGTTTCAAAAATCATATTTTGCCCGAACAGATTCATATTCTGAATGTTGCCTTTCTCGTCCCCGAGATGCGCCGCGAATTCGGTGGCTGCGCGGGAAACATTGCCTATAGCCTAAAACTGCTCGGTGGCGATCCCTTGATCATGGCCACTGTCGGCGATGACGCCGACCCCTACCTCGCGCGCCTGGACAGTCTTGGCCTATCTCGCACTCATGTGCAACGTGTCGCCGGCAGCTTTACCGCACAGGCTTTCATCACAACCGATCTGGACGATAACCAGATTACTGCCTTCCACCCTGGCGCGATGAGTTTTGCGCACCTCAACAAGGTCACCGAAGTCAGCGGAGCCAAACTGGGGATCGTGGCTCCCAACGGCCGCGAAGGAATGATCGAGCACGCGCGTGATTTTGCCGCCGCCGGCATTCCCTTCATTTTCGACCCTGGTCAGGGGCTGCCGATGTTTTCTGGCGATGAGCTGATGACGTTCATGAAACTTGCCGATTTTGCCTGCTTCAACGACTACGAAGCGAAGCTGCTGTGCGACCGTAGCGGCCTCTCGCTGGAGCAGCTGGCGGGTGAGGTCCAGGCGCTGATTGTGACGCGCGGTGGTGAGGGCTCACATATTTACGCCGAGGGGCAACGCTTCGAGATTCCCTGCGTTGAAGCTGATGAACTGGTAGACCCGACCGGCTGCGGGGATGCCTACCGTTCCGGCCTTCTTTACGGAATCGCTAACGGCTGGGATTGGGAGAAGACAGGGCGGCTGGCGGCACTGATGGGGTCGATCAAGATTGCCCATCGTGGCGGACAGAATCACTGCCCGGATCGCCAGGAAATCGGCGACCGTTTTGCTAAAGCTTTCGGCAATGCACTTTGGTAACTTGCTAAAGGAATGACAATGAACGCTCTGAAAATTTGTTCTGTACTGTTGATTTCGCTGATTCTCGCCGGCTGTGCGACCAGCAAATCAGGTGACGTTTACTCACGCGACCAGGCCAGGCGCGAGATGCTGGTGCGCAGCGGCGTCGTCGAGAGTATTCGTGAAGTGACCATGGAGGGCACTCAGTCGGGCGTTGGCGGGTTGGCCGGTGCGGCGGTCGGCGGCGTGGCAGGCAGCAACGTCGGCGGCGGTAAGGGGCAAATCGTCGGAGCAATTTTCGGTGCTGTACTTGGCGGCATGGCGGGTTCGGCGATTGAAGAAAGCGCCAGCAAGAAAAATGCGCTGGAAATTACGGTCAGGCTTGATGGTGGCCAGTTGATCGCCGTGGTTCAGGAAATGGGCGAGATTTTCAATCCGGGGGAACGGGTTCGCATCCTGAGCGGCAATGGCTCGACGCGAGTCACCCATTAACCCCCGGGCTGATGATCCAAGTACGCCCGACGCCTTACCTGATCCGTGTTTTCCGTGGCCTCAGGCTGGGGTTGCACTTCGCCTGGATCGCTCTGGGCACTGCGCTCCTTTACCCGCTAATTGGCACCGTGGGTCAAGCGCGGCTAAAACAGCGCTGGTCGCTACAGACCCTGAAGATTCTTTGCGTTCGACTTGAAACGCAGCCGTCCGACGCGCCTCCCGGCAGCCTGATCGTTGCCAATCACGTCTCCTGGCTTGACATTTTTGTCATTAATACTCTGCGCCCAGCGGCCTTTGTCGCCAAGGCCGAGATCCGTCAGTGGCCATTCATCGGCTGGTTGGGCGCACGTAATGACACGGTCTTTCTGCACCGAGGCAGCCGCGGACACGCCAAGGTGGTCAATGGAGAAATCAACGCCTTGCTCAATACCGGTGTCGATGTCGCTATTTTCCCTGAGGGAACGACAACCGACGGGACCCATATGCTCAGCTTCCACGCTGCTTTATTACAACCTGTGATCGAAACCAGACGTCCAGTTCTGCCGCTGGCGCTGTCCTATCACGATGAGCAGGGCAACCTCAGCCAGGCCCCCTCGTTTGCCGGCAATACGACGCTCAGCCAGTGTTTTTTGGCCATTTTCGCCTGCCGATCGCTGACCGCACGCCTGCGTCCAGCGCCAGCAATTGATACCTCAGGACAGACCCGGCGCGAGCTCTCACAGGCGGCGCACGCCGCCATCGCTACCAGGCTCGGATTTCTTCCGGCGAGCAATCCATCTGAAAAATTGCCCGATCCTCAAGCCGGATAGCCGTCAGCGGGCCGCCCCACAGGCAGCCGGAATCGATCGCCAATAGGTTGGGCATGATTTTAAGTCCCAGTGCTGACCAGTGACCGGTAATCAGCACTGTATTCGCACTGCGCCGACCCGGCACCTCAAACCATGGCAGATAACCCGCCGGCGCCTTGGCCAGTTCCCCTTTGACCTTAAAATCCATCACACCATCGGGCGAGCAGAAGCGCATACGTGTCATGGCATTGACGATGACACGCAGACGCGGCCAACCCTCAAGGTCGTCTTGCCAGTAGGCGGGATCACTACCCCACATATTGGCCAGGAAGGTGCGCCAATCAGCCTCGGTCAGCGCCGCCTCGACTTCGGCAGCCAGTGCGCGCGCCCTGGCTGCCGTCCACTGCGGCAGCAATCCGGCATGCACCAGGCAATAGTCGCCTTCGACATGGCACAGGGGTCGATACCGTAGCCAGTCGAGCAGTACTTCGCAATCCGGTGCAGCGAGAATTTCATCGAAGGTGTCTCCCTTGCCTCTCTTACCGAAACCTTCGGCAGCCATCAGCAAGGAAAGATCATGATTGCCGAGAACAGTTATCGCCGCCTGACCGAGATCACGAACGAAACGCAGTGTCTCCAGAGAACGTGGCCCACGATTGACGAGATCGCCGACCAGCCAAAGCCGATCGTTAGCCGAATCGAAGGCGCAGTGCTCAAGCAAGCGGGTCAATGAATCGAAACAACCCTGAATGTCGCCGATCGCATAGGTTGCCAAGCGCTTCTCCCAGATTCTTACATCGCCCGACGGCGGAAACTCAGTTCTGCCCAACTAAATAGAGATTTCACTGGGTTATTGCAGCTGGGGAGAATATTCTGGAACAAATTTCTGTAACTGCAACTTCAACTCATTCGAAGTGGCTGGTGCTGGTGCATGTAGCCAGCAGTCCAGATTTTTCTGCCAGTCAGTATCAGGAGCCGTTTCGGCCTGCGCCACCCGCAATTTTGGATGCGGCGTTGGGAGGGTGCACTCGTGGTCGGTCAGCAACTCCTCGAAAAGCTTTTCACCAGGACGCAGACCAGTAAACTCAACACTGATTTCGTCTACCGAGAAGCCTGACAGGCGGATCATGTCACGCGCTAGATCGGCAATTCGGATCGGTTCGCCCATTTCGAGAACGAAAATCTCACCTCCCTGCCCCATCAATCCAGCTTGCAGCACGAGTTGTGCTGCCTCGGGAATCAACATGAAGTAACGAATGATATCCGGATGAGTGACTGTCACTGGCCCACCCCGCGCGATCTGCTCGTGGAATTTCGGAATAACCGATCCATTGCTGCCAAGAACATTGCCAAAACGGACAGTGACGAAGCGTGTACCGTCTTGCTGTAGGCCGCACAGCACACGCTCAGCCAGGCGTTTGGTTGCGCCCATGACATTGGTCGGATTAACCGCCTTGTCGGTCGAAATCAGTACCACCTTTTCGACGCCGTAACGCTGAGAAACCTCGGCCAGGCACTTGGAACCCAGCACATTGTTACGCACCGCCTGCCAAGCATTTTCGCCCTCCATCAGTGGCACATGCTTATAGGCGGCGGCGTGGAAAACGACCTCTGGAGAATAGTTGGAAAATACCCGATCAAGACAGGCGTCGTCTTTCACATCACCGACAACGCAGGAGATTGAAAGCTCGGGAAACTGCTGCAAGGCCTCCTGCTCGATCTGGTACAGCGCGAATTCCGAAATGTCGATCAGGACCAACTGGCGTGGGCTGAACTGTGCAATCTGGCGCACCAGTTCCGAGCCGATCGAACCCCCAGCACCGGTGACCAAAACCACTTTCTCGCCAAGCCAGGCGCGCAAACCGCGATTATCTAATTGCACGGGCTCACGGCCAAGGAGATCTTCGAGTTGTACCTGTCGAATCTGCGAGACCGCCACCTTGCCCGTCAGCATATCGTCAAGGCTTGGCACAGTAAGCACCGAAAGGCCAGCCTGAACTGCCACCTCCATGGCATGGCGGCGCTCCGCCGATGAGGCTTCGGGCATGGCCACAATTGCCTTCAGAACCGACAATTGACCTGCCCATTTGGGAAGGTCATCAATCAAGCCGAGAATCTTGACGCCCCGCAACTCATTCCCGATACGCGAAGTTTCCTCACTGAGCAGACCAACGATGCTCCAGTCAGGCGACTGCGCTAATTCTCGCAGCAAGCGTTCGGCAGCATCGCCGGCGCCAAGAACAAGCACTGCTTCTCCCTTAACCACCATGCGACCATAGAGCATCTGATCTTGCCACGCGCGATAGACGAAACGGCTTCCTCCCATAAAAACGATCAGTAGGATGGGGTGCAGCACAAGTACTGATCTTGGAACGGCTTGGACAGAAAGCATGAAGACAACAAAAGCGACGGAAAGAGCCGAAAGACCAACAGCAAGGATAATGCGCCGCAAATCCATGAGACTGGCGTAACGCCAGATACCCCGATAAAGACCGAACAGCCAATATAAAGGTGCGTGAATGCACAAAACAAGTAATAGCGCGCGACTGGCGCTGGCCAGGTAAATCTCGGGCAGATCGAGGTTAAAGCGCAGCCAATAGGCAAGAAACCAGCACACAATCACTGAGATAAGATCATGCGCCATGGCCAAAGCGCGCTTGGAGAAAAGTGGGGAACTCATCAATTAAAGAAAACTTTCGTTATAAGGCCGGCCATTGTACTTCATTCAGGAGGCACGATCGGGGCGGAAGTTATTACGCCAGCGCATAGATGTCTGAAGCAGCCTCTCTTAAAGACGTGGAAATTTACTCCACATGCGGTCTATCTTGATCGCCATGACTACGTAAACCAGCAGCCAAAACATTAACCCCAAAAATTGTCCCATTACGGGTTGCCTAAGAAAACACAGTGCAGAAGTACCAAGCAGAAACATTAATGCATATTCACAGATGGCCACTTTACGATGGCTCCAACCCATTTGCACCAAACGTTGATAATAATGAGAACGGTGTGCGCGCCATATTGTTTCGCCACGCAACTGACGTTTAATTAACGTCACCGTGGCATCGACGATGAACGGAGAAAATACCACCAGGGGAAACCAAAATGGCCAGGCAGTTGACCGCCAGCCTAGAAGCCCAATCGCTGCTGTAAGAAATCCTAGCGGTATCGAACCGGCATCACCCATGAAAATACGGGCTGGATAGAAGTTGTACATGAGAAAAGCGGTAGCTGATGCTACGATAGCTATACAAATTGCTGCCAATCCGCTATTCCCAACCAGCCAGGCGGCAATGGCGTAAGCGCCAAAACCAAAAATAGCCATGCCCCCCGCCAATCCATCTGATCCGTCCATAAAATTAAACAAATTGGTCATCCAGACGATACCCGCTGTCAATACGAGCATCGCCCAAGCGGGAACGGATGACATTGCCCAAACCAAAAAAATACCAGTCACAGCAAAATGTCCAAAAAATCTCAACGCGACCGGGAGGCCACGAACGTCGTCTACCAGCGATAACGCCATAAGCAAAATGGCACACACTGTCAATTGCATATTCCAAGGCTCACCAGTTAAGCCCACGGGTAAGAGCGTGGCACTAACAATAGCCAGGCCACCCGTTCTTGGGACAGGCACAGTGTGTAATGAGCGATGGTTAGGCTGATCAATGGCAAAATTCATCCGTTTAGAATGAAGCATCCAGTGCAACAGGAATATGGCCAGAACGAATGGCACAATGGCTGCCACAAAAATAATTTTCATTTTTTAAAAACTCTTT
Organism: Propionivibrio sp.; assembly: GCF_029255185.1. Classification (GTDB taxonomy): domain Bacteria; phylum Pseudomonadota; class Gammaproteobacteria; order Burkholderiales; family Rhodocyclaceae; genus Propionivibrio. The sequence continues at coordinate 11,225 of NZ_JAPUVO010000130.1, read as the reverse complement.
CCAGCCAACCACGCAAAGAATATTTTTTAATAAAATAATCCGGCAACTTGTTAAGCTGGGAAGTCATGAAGCTGTCAGGCACTTTTGGGTTATCCCTGTCAATAATACAAATTCGATTTGAATCGTAAAAATCATGCGTTGCAATTGCATGATTTGTGGTTATTATTTTCTTTCCTGTTACCAGCGCATCGAAGGTACGCAATGTAAGTCCAGATTGATTGTGGTTCTGTATATCGAGAACCGCTCCACAATTAGCCATTCGCCGATTTATCTCCTCGGCTGTAATTGGCTCATATACCAACCGATGCTCATCGATTACTTTGAATGATGGATCAAATATTTTCCGCAGCAGCAATTCGAGCCTGCTTCTTACAAAAAGGCTGTAATCAAATTGTATTTCATTGCCAATAGTCTTAATGATATTCGCTATTACACGAGGCCTGTCGCCATTGAGTGTTCCAACAAATAAAAGACTTTCGCTCTGCAATTTATCCTGGACCGACTTTATTTCACAACTGAAAAATGTCGGTTGGTAATCAATAAACGATAGTCTTTGGCAATCTTCAAGATCAAAACTTGCGACGTGGTCAAACAATTTTAGTTTTGATTCAGAATGTCTTACATTGGCAATGCTGTCCCATTGGTAGTGGATAAATTGAGCATCTGGATATCTCAACCGTAATTTTTTGATGAAATTTGGCGATACCCCCTCACCTTTGACGATGAAAACAATATCGCATTTTTCTATAGTTTTCTTATTCAGCCATCTGGTGAATATAAAATCGGATAATATCCAGACCAATTTCGGATATCGGCGAGTCAGAATCTTAATCAATAAACCCTCACCTGCCCGGTCACTATGATAAAAAACCGTAGCCCCCATGCTCTCAAGATCGGATTTGATTTTTATTTCATAACCAAAAAACTTCGGGCAGAAAAAAATTATATTTTTCCCAATTAAATTCATATCAGCCATACGCGATTGCAGTTCTAGTGATTATTGGCGTTTTTGATGATGGCCGGCACACCGATGACAGTCGAATCTGGAGGAACGGATTCGATCACCAAGGAGTTTGCTGCAATCCGCGCACGAGATCCGATATTGATCCCCCCCAGCACTTTGGCACCGGCTCCTATCATCACATCGTCATCAACGGTTGGCCGACTCTCGGGGTGGTAGTCCATCTGTGCGTATTTCGCTCCCAAGGTTACGCCCTGAAAGATGATGGCATTTGCCCCAATCCGACTCGCACCGATTACCGTTCCGTGGGTATGGGGCAACAATAGCCCGGGGCCAATTTCGCACCTTGGGGTGACTTCAATTCCAAACAGAAGCACATTGAGCCATGTAAAAACCGGACTCATACAGCGGAAAGTCCTGCTCAAATAACAAAACCGTGCAATGCGAAGAATGACGACGGGGGTGAAGCGAGGATTGAATATGTTCCCCCACTCAAATGGTTGAATTCCGCTTGGATGCTTTGGGGACAAGCGTATCAAGTCGGCCTTTAGCACGCACAGGAATTCACGAAGCGTCATGCGCCTACCTGCTGATTTCCCATCAAACCCTTTGCTTGCAACTCTTCAACTGAGCGGATGTAGTTGGCCCCGTCTTCGTGGTTTTGTGCGCAAACCCACCGCAAAAAATGATGCAGACCTTTTTCGAATGGTTCTCCGGGCACAAACTCAAGAACTTCATTTGTTAAGGACATGTCGGCGATGTTGTGGCGAATATCGCCAGCACGATAGGCTCCGGAAACCGCTATGGAGCTATCACTTCTGAAAAAAGCTCTGATTTTTTCTGCGACCTGCATGACGGTCGTGGCCTTCCCGGAACCTACGTTCAAAGCGCCAATGTAATTTCCCGAGAAATCAATACAGCGCAGGGTAGCTTCCACCACGTCATCTATATAGACAAAGTCACGCGATTCTTGACCATCTTCATAAATTTCGATGGGCAGATTCTGTCTGGCCAGATTGGAAAATACCGCAAGAATCCCCGTGTAGGGATTTTTTAGAGATTGCCCAGGGCCATAAACGTTCTGATAGCGAAGCCCAAATCCATTGATTCGCCTGTTTCGGGCATACATCAGAATCGCCTGCTCCTGAACCTGTTTGGTCAATCCATAGATTGACATGGGTTTGAATGGAGCACTCTCGGGGGTCGGTAGAAGTTCAAGTGGATCACCACACGCTGGACACACGGGCTCAAACCTGCCTGAAGACAGGCGCTCAACCGTTCGCTGTTCAGGATAGACGAGGCCATGCATCGCGCATCGATATGCGCCTTCACCATAGATGGCGCGACTCGATGCCATAACAATGGATTGAATGTCTCTTGCGCAACTCTCGTTTTGTAACACATCAAGCAATAGCGCTGTACCTTGAACGTTTACACTGAAATACTGCGCTATTTGATACATCGATTGTCCTGTCCCTGTTTCGGCAGCCAAGTGCACGACCATATCCACCTCGGTGACAGCGCGTTCCAAGGCTGCACGGTCACGAACATCACCCTGTATGAATTCAACACGACCTTCGCAAGTAAAATCGGACAACTTGGGCTTGCTGCCATGAATTTGTGGCTGCAAGGAGTCCAGTATACGAACGTCATGGCCACTAATAAGCAGTTTTCGGCACAGGTGCTGGCCTATGAAACCTGCCCCTCCGGTAACTAATATTGACTTTCCCATCAGTTATTTGATCCCACTCCAAATGCTCAGACAACCACCCGTGCCTGCCCTCTAATTGAAGACAAGGAAGGTAGTAGTCTCATTAATGAAAAATAGCGAATAGGGCCTACTATCCTCAAAATAATCCGTAGAAAGAAATAGATGACTTTGAGTTGAGTACCGTAATTTTCCAGGCTTTTAAAATTCTGACGTTGCATGGGCAGAATTTTTCTTGAAACCAGCCCTTTGGATTCGCCCCATTTTCGAACCGTGGAATTCGATGCGAATGGATTGCTGACGGCATCGAATTTCACCTGAAGACAGGCATAAAATCTGCGCATGGCGGCTGTGATGTAAACGCCATCATCAAAAAAATCGAAACTATAAGACATGGATTTGTATTCCTTCGCCTTATGTCGATTAAGCAGTTGCGCGTACGCCGCATACAACGGCAGAACATCTTCTCTTTCTTCTGGCGAGAAGCGGTTTTGCTTCATCGCGATGGCACCCGGTTCGGACTCGTCGAAAGATGAGAAATGAATGAAATACAATTTGTGTATGTCATTCACCAACCAGTGCCCATCGACTTTACTGAGGAATCTTTCATGTAAATTCCAGAATGACAAATTCAATCCAGGCTCACGCATTATCTTGACACCCGGGAAATACGCAGGCACCAGATCGATCCATTTCTGGTCCACAGCTAAACCCGTCTGAGGTTCATAAAAGCCGTGAGACAGACAACGGCTTGACCACCAATCTAGAAATTCAAACGCCTCCTTGCAATTTGAAACCCCGATGAAACCCAAGTTGTACGCGCCAAACCGAAGGAAATCGATATCGTTAGGAGATTTTCCATCCAGAACTGGGCTTAGCGCATGGGGTGTAATCACGATCGAATGCTTAGCCAGGGCATCGAAAACTGGAGTGAGGTGGTCGAAAATCTGGATATCGGGGTCAATATACAAAACCTCATCGTATTTGCCCAAAAGCGATCGAAGCGCCACGGGTTTCACATTTGTGCTGAATTCGATGATGTCATACATGAAAGCGTATTTGAGTACGCCAGGAATCCCAAGGTCTTCTACCCAAATCAAATTGCAATCGGTGTGCAGGGCTGCGAAATTTTCATCCTTGCGGTCGACAAGCAATATATAAAAGAAATGTTCAGGGTGATGATCAAGATAGGACTGCTGCAATACCTTTGCCTTGGCAAAGTAGTTTTTCGCGCAAATCGTTACGACAGCCACACGTCGATTCATAAGGTGTTTTTTCCTGATATAACTAATTTAGCTAACACTAGACGGATGAGTTGGATGGCAAATGGAGTCAACACGAATACAGTCCAAAAACCGGGAGATGATGCATAAGCCTCCTCAAAAATTACCATGCACAAGGGGTAAAGTGAGATTGCATAGAAATATCTGAAAAGCCGATGGCCTGGCTTTTGGCTCATCCGATAGAGAAACTGATGAAGCCCACCGAGGAAAAAAAACCATGCGAGTACCCCGACCCGACCCATGTCATGGTAAAGCGGGAATACAGCCGTATAGGTATTGGTTGGCATCGCTATTTCTGCTACCGGGTTCACCGCCGGCCTCATTGCCAAGTCTGCACCCAATCGGTTTAGAACTAATCTCATGGCGTTGGGCAGAAACGCGCCGCCTTCGATGCGAGGTTGTCCCGTTTTAACGAAATGATCGAACGCAGCGAAACTGGCTAGAAAGTAGGTTTTGGCATTCCATACCAGTCGGTCTGTGGCTGAAAAAGATGAGCTTGACGCTGCTGCCGAACTCTCTATTGCATTCGTCGGATTGGATTGAGCTTTAGCAGTTGCTTGCTCAATATTTTTTGTATGGCCTACTTCACAACTCCATACCTTCTCCTGCATCCATTCTTCTGCCGGGGCCTTATTGGTAACAAATGCGATCAGAAAAAACAGAAAGAAAAATCCCACCAGGCTAGCAAAAATTTCTTTGTAACCCCAAATTTTTTGGGCGTACATCAGATAGATCAAGGTCAGAACGAACATTAACAGAAGCAGCCTTCCGGTAGTGGCCAGTGCAGACAGCAAGCCCACAACGCAAAGCAAGATCACCGTTATTTTGGAAGAATGAACCGCATCGCTCAAGAAATACAATGAAAGCGCCGCACCAAAAATAAGGCATTTCATCAATGCGGCGATCTCTCTTTCCGCGATGTGATCCTTGACAATCTTGAGTCGCAAACATTCCAGCGGACGCGCTACATCAGCGATGCCAGTCACCTCGATAATGCGCTGTATGACAAAGAGGGCCACCACTGAGTAGATGAGAATCATCAAGAGCTTGAATCTCTCCGAAATGACTTCGGGCAATTTGACAACGGGCCAGCGCTGATCAATCCATTCTTGAGAACGATGGCCAGCAAACCCGTACTGCATAAGTTGTGCCCCGGACAAGAAGGCAATAACAGCGATGGCAACGACCGCCCAGGTTTCAGTCGCGAATGAGCCGAATACGACACCAAAAAATATCTGGCCAAGGCATTCAATACACCACAGGGATACAAAAATCACTCGCGGATCAAACAGCATGCCTAACCCCTTTTGTGTAAAACCACCACATCACCAACGCGTCGAATGAAACCCTGACCGTCCACGCCACAGCGGCACCTTCCAGCCCTAATAGCGATGACAGCGCATAAAGAACGGGAACGAAGAAAACGAGTTCCGTCAAATGCAACAGGGCTGTTTGCCTAGCCCCGACCTTTGCCTGAACCGCAGTGTAGAAAACAAAACCAAGGCTATTAACGAACACGCCGAAAGCGAGCAATGAAGCTATTCTCCAAGAAGCCTGAGCAAAGTCCTGTGACATCCACCACGACACAAGCGGAAAATAGGCTGCTGCCGCCAGGGTGCACAGTACGGCCATCGTCGATGTCGTGACAATAACGGCGCGCATCATCAGGCGATGCGTTTCCTGGTAGTCGGCCTGATACTCGCGTGACAGCCTGGGGAACAGGGCAGATCCAAGAGCACCGGGAAGAATCAGCAATTTGGTCAACACCTCAAAAGGAACGGTGTAATAAGCCACGACAGCAGCTCCAAACATGCCCGATATGACGAATCGATCCAGATAAATCAGTAGTGGACTGATGGTATTACTGATCGTCATCCAGGCGCCGAATCTCAGCAAATACGATTTTTGCACGGTGTTCCCAACGGTACTTGACCACTGGGGGATCGCTTTTCCAAGAAAATAGACGTAGATAACTAAGGTCAGTACTCTGGAGATGACCAGCCATAGGGCAACGGTTCCCAAGTCCGGCCCAAATGCAAAAACACTCAGAACAGGGAAAGCGAATGTAGTCACGCCCTGAAGAATGCGCGTGATGTTGACTCGATCAAACTGGCTATAGGCTTCAAGAACGCCCCGAACGCCACTGGACAACACCACGAAAGGAATCCCGATAGCCGACCAGACAAGTGCATGGTAGGTTTGCTGCTCGATTGCTTTTGAAACATGAAGCCAGGAATTACTCAGAGGATTGGCCAGAACCAAGAGGATGCCTCCACCCAGAAGACCAGCAAGACCGGCAAAGGTCAGTCCGGCCTTGATGATGCCAGCAATTTCAGCAGCAGAATTCGATGCCAGCTTTGCCGAAACATGGTGGGTAATCGACCTGCCCAGACCGAGATCAAACAAGCTGAAGTAGCCGATAAGGGTCCAGATTAGAGTAAGTACGCCGAATGACTCGAGCTCCAACTCTTTCATCAATACCGGAATCGTTACTGCTGCCATCAGCAATGGCAAGCCTGAGCCTGCGATATTCCAGAGCGTGTGCTTTTTAGTACTCAAGAAACAATTCGGTTGAAGACCTGCGGTGGATCAGAAACATCTGCCGATCCATTGAGCGGTTCGACAGAATCCAGGTCCTTGACCAGAAGACGAATCAATCCAGGCCAACTATCGACAAACGGCTGTTCCGGCGTGCATTCTCTGACCGACTCGAAATTCAGTTGGCCGTCAATAAAACCCTTCATCATCGCGGCCAATTCTCCCGCAGCCAACGGATTGAAGAAACGCACACGATCGTAAGTTCCCACCGTCTCGTGCGCATACGGCAAATCAGCGACCAGCAAAGGCAGCCCACAGGTTTTGGCCTCACTGATGGGCAGACCCCAGGTTTCCAGTCGTGAGGGGAACAGCAAACAATCCACATTTTTATACTGTGCGGCCATCTGCGATTGATTTTGGCGCCCGGTAAAAACAATGCCCGTCACGGCAGAATATTGTTTCAGCAGCATCCGTGCATAGCGGTTCTCATTACCGTCAATGGTCAGGCGAACTTCGAAGCCATCAACGCCTTGTGAATTTAGCAGACGAACCGCCTCAAAAATAATTTCCAGATTCTTCGGCACTCTGGGCAAGGCCGGATAAAAAAACACCTTGTTGCGCGTCGTGATCGTCCGCTCTGGCACAGGGGAGATATTGCCGGTTTTCATTTCAGGATAAGCAACCACCACCTCATCAAGACCAAAAGACTGTTGAAACTCATGTCGCAGCCACGATTGCTGAACGATCACATGCCGATTTCTGGAAATGCCCGATGCGTACAAATGCTTGTAAAACTTGTTGAATAGATACAGCTTCGGATCAAGCAGGGCAGCTCGCAGTGATACCGTAAAAAACGGGGCAGGGTTGTGGCAGTAGACGGCCTGCCTGCGAGCCGTGACGCGTGGCGTAATATCGTGCAAGGACAGCCACAAATCCGGCTTCAAGCGTTGCGAGAGGCTATTGAACTGAAACCATTCGTAATAGAGTCGCAGCAACCATGAGCGCTTGGCTGACGGAAACTCGATGAAAGTGACGCCCGCAGTGGCCTCGAACAAGTGTTTATCGTGCACCAGCGCTATCACCCGCCAATTTTCGGAGAGCACCTGACTTGTCGCTCTCAAGCATTCACGCAAGACGGTCAAAGGACCGCCCTCGCTGAAATTAACGGCTGAAATCACGAGCGTGCACTGGGATTCTTTATTCAAAATAGATGGCCGGAGAGAGCTTATTTTCTTAACACCCACATATCCTGGGCAGTGAAAGGGAAATTTGCCGATCGATGCTCAAGAACTTCGAAACATTTGAATAAATTTTCCGCCAGATATTTCGGAGAATGGCAGGCAAAGTACATTTTCTTTCCCTCTTCGAAATTACCTCTCACGACAACGCCCTCGGATCGATATTTCTCAATCTCATCCGGAAAAAGATCTTCCAGCTTTGACTCACCGTTGGTGGTAGTTATGAAAATACCGCCGTGTTTCAGTACCCGATAAATCTCTTTCACCCATGCCCTGCAGACATCATTGGACAAGTGTGTGAAAACTGATATGGAATAGCAGACGTCAAAGCAGTTCCCGCTCAACTTAAGTGGAGGATTCAATTCGTTTGTTAAAAAAGTAACGCCCGGGATATTCCGGGAGCACCACGTAATTGATTTCTCGTTGTAATCTGAGCCTGACACGTCCGTACCAGCCCCAAGAACTCCTGGCAAATGCCTGATAACTCGCGCGGGTCCGCAGCCCCATTCGAGGACTTTGAGGCCATCAGGCGAAGAACTCTGGTACTGCTTGATCAAAGTAGCCAGAAACGCAGCCGTCCCCTCCCCACTTGTCTTATAAAAATCCCAATCGGGTGCGGAGTAAGCATCAAAAGCCAGCTCGCGTGGAGGCGTTTTGAATTCAGGATGTGCCGATTTGAATTGCCTGTTCGGCCAATAGCACCTGATCACTTTTGCAAAATATCTGATATTTTCAGAGGCATTCAGCAGACCCAACTCTCGGATTGCCCGATTCGTCATTGCCAGAAACTTGTTCACTTTTTCTTGATCCCTGAAATTTTTAATTTCTTTGAAGCCAACTTGCAATCTTTCTGATCCAGAATCCAGCCAGGCCACGTAGAGTCCACAGAAAATTTCTGACCATCGCTACACCGTTAATTTGACGCGCCCTAAAAGACTCGAGAATGGGCCTGATACTGCTACGGCTGATTCCTGCGTCCTCGACATAGACCAGAATGGCTTGGCAGTCGACGACGCGCATCGTTTTTCGCATGCGTAGCAAGAAATCATAATCGCCTGATGACTTGAACGAGACGTCGAATCCGCCACCATTAACAACCCAGTCGCGCCGATGCGCAGACATCCCGTGCGCCATCGGCAGGTACTTTTCAAGGATATCCTTAGTGTATGGGCGCCCAATCAGTCCCGAAATCCGGCCCTTCCTGAGCATGATATTGTGGCCGTGGATATAATCCGCCGAGTTGTGTTCATGAATCGCGCTTAGCAGTGCAGTGATTGCATCTGGCGCAATTTTGTCATCTGCGCCGACAAAGCAAACGAACCTCCCCTGCGCCAAGCTTACTCCCTTGTTCCAGGCATCATAAATCGAGCGGTCTGGTTCCACGATCAGACCATCGATGTATTGGCGGTATCTTTCCAATACCTCTGCCGTTGAATCGGCAGAACACGCATCCACCACAATCAGTTCGGTTTCATCGGTGCGCTGCGCCTTGTAGGACTCAAGAAGATTGGGCAGTGTCGCTGCGGCATTCCTTGTCGCACAAATAACGGACAGGAATATTTCCCTTGAGTCCTTGCTCGACATCAGTTGCGGACCATCCAGAATGAACCGGGAATCGCTTCTGGATGATTGCGCAGCATCGGAAATGGGCGCGACATAGCATCAAAGTGATGCTTTGTTAACCAACTCAATGCACCCAGCACCCTGAATTGATTGTTGAAACTCAGAAAAGCCTCAAGCAGATATTGCTCGTTCCACTGCTTGACTTGGTCTACCACCCAGTCCTCGGGGTAATCCTGCGGTGTAAAGATGTCATGAATATGCACAAGAACACCGGATCGCAATTTCGGCAACAGTTCCAGATATTCGAACAGCACGTCACCTTGTGGCCGAATCACATGAGATGAATCGATAAAGAGAATGTCATTTGCACTCAAGCCTTCAAACACGGCTGAATCCACTTCCTCTACACGTTGCCGGATTACCTGGACGCCAGTCGATTCAAGCCATTTCATTTCGTACGGCTCGATGCAGGTATGCTGGCAGGCGTAGGTCGGATCGTCCGATTTGTTGGCATTAACCGCCTTGATGGCCATCAAGGTTGAAAACCCACTCCCCACTTCGATAATTTTTCCGGGCTGGAAATGACGGATTGCCGAATACAGATATTCAGAGTCGCCATAAAGGATCGATGGGTTTTCATAGAAAAACTCCGACGGCCCACTTTTAGATGGAACCTTTGGAATTCTTGCCAATTCTTCTGCGTAATCGAACTTGGACAACAATTCCAGTTGTTCCTGCCCATTCAAATCCAGTCCAAGCAAAGTACGGTCCTGATCGAGTGGCTTACGCAGATGCGCCGGATTGAACAAAGGTTCGTAATAATGATCTCGTAGTGGATACACCCCGAGCATGCAAAAAATTCTTTTGCTTACCCGCATTCGCTTGATCCCTGCCTTGCGAACAAGCCAGAGAATGAAACTACTCAATGCCACCAGCGGTGACATTAGTACATCAGCAAGAGGCAGAAACCGGATCGCGATTGATTTGATGGTTGATTTAATTTTTCTGTCCTATCTGCATTGTCAAAGTCTGTAAAGCAAGGGCATTACGTGCGAAAAAATATGCCATCGGCTTGGAGCGTCTGCCCGGAATGTGCATCCGTAAATCCCGGCTGCATTGCCCAAAGCGAAAATCCATCAGCTTCCAGGCGATCAATCATTTCTCTCCACAAATGCTGGCCTTCATAAAGAGGTACGAAAGAAAGCTCAAGAAGCACGCCTTGAAATCTCGACAATGAATCCTTGGCCCCATCGAGAACTTGCCATTCATATCCCTGAGTATCAATTTTCAAAAAAGCGGCCCTTGACTGGTCAAGATATGGCCTGACCAAGGTATCCAGCATTGCCATTCCAACCTTTTCTTTTCCCATATAAGCTGACTCCGGGGCAGCGTTCCGATGCGACTCTAGCATGGGAAAAATGGAACTGCTGACGGAATTCCCTGCAATATTGATTTCAATTTCACCATCATGGTCGCCCAACGCAGTTCGTGGGCAGACATCCCACTTTGGATCTCTGCTGCTTGTCTGCAGCAACTGATTATGGGCCGTTGAGAGGGGCTCAAATGAGAGGATATTGCCTTCATAGCCACCGCTTCGAATTTCTAACGCAAACTGCCCCTGATTTGCGCCAACGTCCAGAACCAGATCAATCCCGAATTTTCGCAGCGATGCAATTATTTGAGCCGTAGGCGATGACGCCGGGACAAAACGATGTGCCTCCAGTCCAATTTTTCGGAGACCTTTCTTAACTGCGGCTCTAAGAGACATTTCTCTGTAACTTTCCCTAAAATTTTGATTCATCCGACTTTTGTGTGGGTCACGGTAGCGGGATAGAGGTTGAGGCCACCACAGTGGAAATAGACAGCGATCTTGAAATTGTCTGGGTTGCGATAGCCACAAGCGCGTTTTTGGACGGTGGCGATCTTGGAGTTCA
>NZ_JAPUVO010000129.1 GCF_029255185.1 Propionivibrio sp. | reverse complement strand
CGGCAAGACGTCCTTTGCAAAAGGGCGAAAAACTGCGCGACAAAATAGAGGCGCAACTTGCAACACTTCAAAAATTGCCCAACCTCGTCCGATCATTTTTCAAGGCGCCGTCTGTCGCCTATATTACCGACTGCTGAGTAAACAAAGCGATATGCTAGAAAAAATTTAAACCACAGAGAAGCCCTCCGTGCCGGGCTGAGGCATGAACATCTCGATTTCCTTGTGATCGAGTGGTCTGGAGTTCGTTTGTATTTTGCGGAATCGAACTCAGACATTTCCCTTGGCTAGATTGCGGCGCGGTGCGCGGGCGGGGGTGGTAGAGGTGCGAAAACTATCCTCCGAAGCCCCTGCTGGCCTCAATCTTCATCCCGGTCAATGCCAAATTGTCGGCGGGAATTTTTACTGCGCATTGGCGCTCGCCATCGGTTAGACTTGCCAACTGGATTTGGGCACGTATCGTGCGTAGTCTCTGCTCGGTTGAATTACATTGTCAGGAGCAAAGCACATGGGTACACCTTGCAAGCGAGTCAGCTACGAGCAATTGCGGTTGCGGTTCCACGACGGAATGAGCATTCTTTTCGGCGGGTTCATGGGTTGCGGAACGCCTGATGGCATTGTCCGTGACCTGCTTGACTCGGGTGTCAGGGATCTGACCATCATCGGCAACGATACCGCCTGCGCCGATACCGGCATCGGCATCCTGGTCGCCAAGCGCCGGGTCAGGAAAGTCATCGCCTCGCACATCGGCACCAATCCGGAAACCGGGCGCCAGATGATCGCTGGCGAGCTTGAGGTCGAACTGGTGCCGCAGGGCACCCTGGCTGAACGCATCCGCTGCGGCGGAGCGGGCCTCGGTGGCGTGCTCACGCCGACCGGCGTCGGCACCATCGTCGAGGAGGGTAAGACCAAGCTGTCTTTTGACGGTGTCGAGTATCTGGTCGAGCGCCCACTGCGCGCCGATCTGGCGATCCTCAAGGCGCATCGTGCCGACGACAAGGGGAATCTGGTCTACCGGCGCGCCGCCCGCAACTTCAATCCCCTGATGGCTCTGGCTGCCGATTTCGTCGTTGCCGAAGTCGACGAGATTGTTTGTGCCGGTGAAATCGATCCGGAACTGGTGATGACACCGGGTATCCTGGTCAATGCCCTCATCCTTTCCGGGGAGAAGTGAAATGGATGCGAAAAATCTCATAGCCTGCCGTGTCGCGCAGGAGTTGAAGGACGGCGACGTGGTCAACCTCGGCATCGGCCTGCCAACGCTGATTCCCGACTACCTGCCCGAGGGCATCCGCATCACCCTGCAATCCGAGAACGGCTTTCTCGGCCTGGGCCCGCTCGTCGGCGACCCGCTGCCTGATCTGGTCAATGCCGGCGGCAAGCCCTGCGGCATGGTTCCCGGCACTGCCTTTTTCGATAGCGCTCTGTCCTTTGCCATCATCCGTGGCGGGCATGTCGATGTCACCGTGCTTGGCGGTCTGGAAGTCGATCAGCTAGGCAATCTCGCCAACTGGATGGTTCCCGGCAAGATGGTTCCCGGCATGGGCGGCGCCATGGATCTGGTGACCGGCGCCAGGAATGTCATCGTCGCCATGGAGCATGCGACCAAGAGTGGCGGCGCCAAGATTCTCTATCGCTGTTCGCTACCGCTGACTGCTGCCGGGAAAGTAACTTCCATCGTCACCGAACTGGCTTTTTTCCGCTTTATCGACGGTCAATTGGTGCTCACCGAAACCGCGCCTGGCATCACGCTTGAGGAAATCCGCGCCAAGACCGAAGCCGAGTTCATTGTCAGCACGCAGTGCTGCGAAATGAAGCTGCCGGGCAGTACCCCGAAATAAGTCGGAAATATAAAAAACTATTTATCCAACCCTGTGAAGGAGCGTGTTGATGAATCAGTCCATAAAGCACCCATCTGAATCCAATGAGCAGGGCGCCATTGCGCGTCTTGGCGCCAAGCTCGCCGATTGGAGCGAGAAATGGTTTCCTGATGCCTATGTTTTTGCCGCCATTGCCGTACTCATTGTCTGCGCCGCCGCGCTGGCGATGGGACGCACCCCGACCCAGGTTTCGGTGGACTTTGGCAAGTCCTTCTGGAACCTGATTCCATTCACGATGCAAATGGCTTTTGTCGTCATTGGCGGCTATATCGTTGCCGTTGCTCCGCCGGTACGCAGGGTCATCAACGTGTTGGCCGGTTTTCCGAAAACCCCAAAGGTGGCGGTGGCCTACGTAGCGTTCATGGCCATGTTGGCGTCTCTGCTCAGTTGGGGATTTAGCATGATTTTCGCGGGAATCATGATGCGTGAAATCAGCAAGCGGGTTGCCGGTGTCGATTATCGTGCTATGGGGGCTGCCGGTTATCTGGGCCTGGGCAGTGTCTGGGCGCTGGGCCTGTCATCGTCGGCTGCACTGCTGATGGCGACCAAGGGATCGATTCCCCCGGCCCTGCTCAAGATCAGCGGCGTCATTTCGCTGGAGCAGACCTTGTTTACCTGGCAGAACCTGGTGATGATCATCGTTCTTTTCGTGCTCTCGATCTGGATCTGCTATGCCTCGACACCGACGGCCAAACATGCCAAGACGGCTGAAATGGCAGGCATCGTCTACCAGGACAGCAAGGACGATATCGGTACCCCGCAAACTCCTGGCGAAAAGCTCGAGTTCAGCCCGGTGCTGACCCTGGTCATCGTCGCCCTGGGCCTGATCTATCTGTACGATGTGTTCAGCACCAAGGGTGGCCTGGCGGCGCTCGATCTGAACACCTACAACTTTATGTTCATCATCGCCGGCATGCTGCTGCACTGGCGTCCGCGTTCCTTCCTGCGTGCCGCGGCCAAGGCGGTTCCGATGACCGGCGGGGTGCTGCTCCAGTTTCCGCTGTATGCCGGTATTTTCGGCGTACTGATGGGTTCCGGGCTCAACGAGATTCTGGCCAAATTCTTCGTCTCGATTTCGACGCAGGATACGCTGCCGCTGATCGGCGGTATTTACTCGGCGATTCTCGGCCTGTTCCTGCCTTCCGGTGGTGGAAAATGGGTGGTCGAAGCGCCTTATCTGCTTGAAGCGGCCAACCAGTTGCACGTCAATCTGGCCTGGATGGTTCAGGTCTATAACGCCGCAGAAGCCCTGCCTAACTTTATCAATCCCTTCTGGATGCTGCCGCTGATGGGCCTGACCGGCGTCAAGGCGCGCGATCTGGCCGGCTATTCGACGCTGCAACTGATCTTCCATGCGCCCGTCGTCCTGCTGATGCTTTGGCTGCTCGGCAAAACACTGCCGTACATTCCGCCAGTTCTCGGTTAGCGAAAACGTGGAGGGCAGGGCATACGCCGAGCCCTCCGCCGGGTTGTGCCTCACTCTTCAGGCAATAACTGCGGGTTCCACGCGACCTCCCAGAGATGGTGATCTGGGTCTTGAAAATAACCGGCGTAACCGCCCCAAAAAGTTTCCTGAGCCGGTTTTACGATAACCGCACCTGCAATCTTGGCTTGTTCCATGACTGCGTCGACTTCCGCCTTGGACGAGACGTTATGTCCGAGTGTGAGCTCAGTAGGGCTTGGGCTGCCAAGCGGAATGCCTGAATCGATGGAAAGACTTTTGCGAGGCCAGATTGCGAGTTTCAATCCTGCTTGTAAATCAAAGAAAGCTACTGCCCCATACTCAAACTCTTTGCCAAAGATGCCTTGCGTTGGTAGGCCGAGACCATCGCGGTAGAAATGTACCGCCCGTTCCAAGTCGTCAACGCAGAGGGTAATAACTGTAATGCGTGGTTTCATGTGATGCTTCTTGCTCTCGTGTGGGCCAACCCTCAATATGCCATCGGTGTTTTACGGCCGTGGCGGCGCCAGACCTTCGAGCCGCATGGCTTGCTGATCACGAATGATGTCGACGCTGACCGGTTTGCCAGCCTCGGCGTCCTGCATGGCGCGCATGGCCTGCTCGTGATGCGTTAGCGCGACGCCATTCCAGCGCAACAGGCGGTCATCCTGACGGAAGCCAAAGGCCTCGGCGGCCGATCCGGCGCCAGTGCGAGCGACCCAGACATGGCCTTGCTGGTCGGAGGCAACGGTCAGGTGCCAACGCATTTTCTGCGGGTAGCCGCGGTTGTCGAAACCCCAGTCGGCGAAGGCGAACTGATAGGGGTGTTGGTTGATGAGTTGCACGTCGAAATGCCAACTGTTGTCACGCCCAAAACGGATCAGTCCTTGCATGGCAGTGAGGTCGAGTTGCCAGCGATCGCCCTGGCGAACGAAAAACCATGGCGAACACATACGCTCGTCGACCGGGTAGCGGATGACCGCCAGGGTTTGCTGTGCATCGTAGCGGACAGCGTCGGCATGACAGTCGCGATAGGTGGCGACGATGTTGTCCATCTGGGCCGGGGTGACGACCCATTGTTTGAGCATGGCGCGCGTCGGCGCGGAATAGATGTCGAGGTCGGGGCTGGCGTTGCGCGTCGACATGGCGTTCAGATAGGCCTGCAAGGTCACTTCTGGGGAATTTTGCGCGAGCGGCGAGTCGCCTTGGCCTGGTTTCTGCGCATTGGGCGTGTCACTGATGGTGGCCGGGACCGGCGCACCGTCCAGCCGTGCGTTGGCCGTGGCGCCGCCGCCGGCGGTCGCCGCAGGCGACCAGACTTCGTCGTCCCAGCCTTGATTGGTCTGAGTGTGCTGGGCGCGGGTGACAATCAGCTCGGTGGTGGCCAAAATGCCATCGGCTACGCGTCCGGCGGCAAAAAATGGCGTCATCTGGCGCTGTTCGATGTAGGCGATAAAAGCGTCCGGGTAGGCGGCCTCCAGCGACCGGCTGACCTCGAGGCGAACCTTGTTATCGGCAGTGTCGAGCACCAGTAGCAGGCCGCGCCCGCCTTTGCTGGCAGATCCAACTTTCAGCGCCTGAAACTGTTGGCTGGTATAGCGGTTGAGGTCCCCGCCCTGGGTCAGGGTCAGCACGCGATAGTCGATGTCGTGGTCAGCCAGAAGGTAGTGATGAAAGGTGGCGACGCTCGCGGCTTGTTTAGCGCTCAATAGCCGGGCAGCGTCATTGATCAAGGTCGGTTCCCGGCTGCAGGCCGGTAGCAGGGAGGCGATGAGCGCGATGATTCCAATTTGCCGGATCATCATCGTCATCACCACTTGCGTTCAGGCGTCTGGGCACTCACCGCAGCGGCCTTGAAATAGGCTTTGCGCTGAAAGTGGCCGATTCCGGCGATCAGGCTGCCCGGCAATTTGCGGATGCTGGCGTTGTACGTTTCAACGGTTTCGTTAAAGCGATTGCGAGCCGTAAGGATGCGGTTTTCTGTTCCCTCGAACTGCGCCTGCAATTGAAGGAACTGGTCGGAGGCTCGAAGTTGTGGATACGCCTCCGCAACCGCAATCAACTGCTGCGCGCGTTTGCCGACGATGGTTTGGGCGTTGGCCAGATCAGCCAGCAACTTCTCGTCGGTTGGCGCTTTGCCCAACTGGGCGCGCAAAAGTTCATTGGCCTGTTTCTGTGCCTTGAGCAGTTGGTCGACATCAGCGTCAGGGGTAGTTTGCGCCCTGTTTGCAGTGACTTGTTCGAGGGCTGCCTGTTCGTGCTTTACATACCTGGAAACCGTTTCGACCAGAGCAGGAATCAGGTCGGCGCGGCGCTGGTAGGCGGCTTCGACCTGCGCCCAGCTTTCCATGGCTTTTTCTTCCTGGCTGACGATGCTATTGTAAAGCCAGGTCAAGACCAGCAATGGCATGATCAGGATGAGGGCGATGCCCAGCACGCTAGTGAGGTTGCGGTTCATGTGAGCTGTACTCCCCGGTTGGTTCAAGGTTTGTGCGATATCCTGGATGGCTTCCGTTTCGGTGCCGGCGGAGAGCAGCATGACCGCCAGAATGAGCAGGATGACAGCAGCCAGGATCGGTAACAGCCATCGTGCCGGGTGTGGTTCAGGGGCAGGGCTTGCGCTTGCCGGTCCCTGAACAGCGCTGCGCAGCAGATCAGCCTGGCGGTCGTTGATTAACCCTTCGCTCTGCATGCGGCGGATATTTTCTTCATGAGTCACCATTGATCTCCCTGATCATTCTTGCCGCCTCTTCGGCGGTCATTTCGCCGTGTTCGACGGCCTGCAACCAGATTGCAGTCTGTCTTTGGTCGGCCGCCTGCAATGCACGCAAGGTGTCAACCAAGGCATCGATGCGCTTGCGCAGCGTCGGGTAGCTCACGTTCAACACCGGCGCTAGTTGTTTGAGGTTGCCTCCGTTGAGCAGAAACACCTCGGCAAGATGTAGCATTTCGGGCGGTAGACGAGCAAGCCTGGACGTGCAGAAACGGCCTTTGACCTCAATCCCGCACACCGCGCAGCTTCGCGCAGAAATGTGCATTAGGCCATGGCATGAGGGACAATTCATGTTGTTATTTTAATAAATCGAAAATAAAAATCAATAAGAATTAATTAAATTTAATTTCGATAAAATTCTGGCAAGCTGCAAGACTTGTTTTCCGCAATGCCCGCTATACAATGCGCATGTGCTGACCATGTTCACAGGAGATCATAATGGCTACCGCAACCGAACGCATTCCCGTGCTGGTGACGGCAACAGAAAAAGGGCAGATAGCCAAAATGGCGAAGGCGGCAGGCTTGTCGATGGGTGAGTTTCTGCGTCGGGCCGCAGCGTCGTTTCGCCCTGGTCAGGATGACCAGATTCTGGAAGGGATGATTGACCAGATGAACAAAACAAGCGCACAGGCTAACGCCGCAATCGATAAGGCTCTGGCTTGTGTCGATGCCTCGAATAAGCGAATTGCCGATATGGAACGAAAGGCAGCTTGATGGGAGTTACCGACAAACTATGGGATGCCATCACTACAGTCATCAAGATGAATGACAAGGTTGAGCGCATGGCCGGGTCAATGGTGAGCCAACAGCAGAAAATCGAAGGCTTGACTGAGCGCGTTATTCGCCTTGAGACCGCGCTGGAGATTGCCATGTCTCGAAGTGTTACTGAAAAGCCGCATCAACGCGTGACGCATAAAAACTGATCGGAAAGCAATCGGGAAATCCTGGGCCGATACACCCTGTCAGGGCGTCATCGGGTGCTCGGGTGGTTTGCCACCGCCGTCATGGTCAGCGCCGTGATCGCAATGCTGGTTGCCGGGTAGCAGGGCGGCGGCATACACTCGCGAGAAGTTGACTACCAGGGTCGGAGAGCATGAGTGACGTGAACTCGCTGGAAATCCGTTTTTCCCGGCTGCAGCGAGCAGCACGTGGCGAGCCGAATCCGCCGCGTGAATTGCGTGCGCGGCGCTTGCGGACACTGGACCGTTTGTTGCGTGACAACGCCGATGCGCTGGCCGACGCGGTGCGCCAGGATTTTGGCCATCGTTCCCTGGCCGAGACGCGTCTGCTCGAGTTGTTTCCCTGCTACGCGGCGATTTCGCATGCGCTGGGGCATTTGCATCGATGGATGCGTCCGCAGCGGCGTGGCGTGTCGCTGTGGTTCCAGCCGGCGCGGGCGGAGGTGCGTTTCCAGCCCTTGGGCGCAGTCGGCATTATCGTTCCCTGGAATTACCCGATTTATCTGGCCATTGGCCCACTGGTTTCGGCCTTGGCGGCAGGTAATCGTGTGCTGCTCAAAATGTCCGAATTCACTCCGGCGACTTCACGCCTGTTCGCCGAATTGATCGCCGGAGATTTTGCCGACGACGAGGTTTCGGTGGTCGAAGGCGATGCCGGCGTGGCCCAGGCCTTTGCGCGCTTGCCTTTCGATCATCTGCTGTTTACCGGGTCGACGCCGGTGGGCCAACACGTCATGCGCGCTGCGTCGGAAAACCTGACGCCGGTGACACTCGAGCTGGGTGGCAAGTCACCGGCGATTATTGGCGTCGCGGCGAACTTCGAACACGCGGTTGAACGAATTATCGTCGGCAAAACGCTTAACGCCGGGCAGACCTGCATCGCGCCCGACTACGTGTTGTTGCCAAGCGGCCAGGAAGATGACTTCGTCGCCGTTGCGAAACGTGTCGTCGCCCGTTGTTATCCTGATCTTGGCACCACTCCGGACTATACCAACATCATCAATTCTCGCCACTTTGCGCGCCTGTCCGGCTATGTCGATGAGGCGCGGGCGCAGGGGGCGGAGCTGGTCGAGCTGATTCCGGGCGTGGCCGCCGATCCGGTGTCGCGGCGCTTGCCGCCGCTCGTTCTGCGCGGCGTCAATGACGGTATGCGCGTTATGCAGGATGAGATTTTCGGACCGCTATTGCCGTTAATTCCCTACGCCGATCTCGCGCAGGCGATTACCTTCGTCAATTCGCGCCCCAGGCCACTGGCGCTTTACTACTTTGACACGGATGCGTCATGCATCGACCGGGTGCTCAATGAAACGGTTTCCGGCGGCGTGGCGATCAACGACACGCTTTTGCACATTGCGCAGGATGATCTGCCCTTTGGCGGAGTCGGCGCCAGCGGCATGGGTTGCTATCACGGGTTTGATGGCTTTCAGACCTTCTCGGCAATAAAGGGTGTTTTCCGTCAATCCAGGCTCTCCGGTATCGGCCTGTTCAAGCCGCCCTACGGCGCCTTGTTCGAGCGTTTGATCAAGCTTCTGTTGCGATGATGTTGCTGGCTCTGGACGTGGAAAACATGTTTGACTACGTGATTGTTGGCGGGGGATCGGCGGGGTGCGTCTTGGCCAATCGCTTGAGTGCTGACAGTCGCGTTACGGTCTGCCTGCTGGAGGCTGGTCCGCCGGATCGCCATCCACTGATTCATATGCCAATGGGTATCCTCTGGATGATGCGCAGCAAGGTGCTGAACTGGAATTTCTACACCGAGGACGAGGCAGAAATGGGTGGGCGCCGGATGTTCTGGCCGCGTGGGCGGACTCTGGGCGGCAGCAGTTCGTCAAACGCAATGTGTTATTTGCGCGGCCATCCTGCTGACTACGATCAGTGGGCGGCGCTTGGCAATCCGGGCTGGTCGTTTGCCGATGTCCTGCCTTACTTCAAGCGTGCGCAGCATCAGGAGAGAGGAGCGTCGGCGTATCACGGCACGGGCGGGCCGCTTAACGTTGCTGATTTGCGCAGCCCCAGCTCATTGACACGGGTCTTTGTCGAGGCCGGAGTCGAGGTCGGCCTGCCGCACAACGACGATTTCAACGGCGCCAGCCCGGAGGGGGTCGGGCCGTTTCAGGTGACGCAAAAGAACGGTCGTCGTTGCAGTACGGCGCGCGGTTATCTGGCGCCGGTGAGGTCGCGTGCCAACCTGACGGTGATTACTCAGGCCCACGCGACTCGCGTTCTGCTTGAACAGCAGCGTGCGGTTGGCGTTGAATTTTTGCGCCGGGGGCGGTTGCAACAGGTCGGTGCGCGTCAGGAAGTCATTCTCTCGGCGGGTGCCATCAACAGCCCGCACTTGCTGATGTTGTCCGGTATTGGCGACGCCCGGAAACTCCATGACGCCGGGGTCGTTCCCCGCCATCACTTGCCGGGGGTCGGCCAGAATCTTCAGGATCACCTGGACGTCATCCTGGTGCAGGCCTGTACCCAACCCGTTTCCTACGGCATTACCTGGCGCAGTGTTCTGCGCGGTGGTCTGGATCTGGTGCGCTATCTGGCCGCAGGTCGGGGAATGTTCACCACCAATGGCGCCGAGGGTTGTGCCGTGGCGCGAAGCACTCCTGAAGAGGAGCTGCCTGATCTGCAGTTTCATTTCAGCCCGGGCAAGTTGCGCGACCACGCACGGGATCTACTGTTTCTGTGTGGTGATGGCTATTCCCTGCATGTCTGCAATCTGCGACCCAAGAGCCGAGGCGAAATTTGTCTGGCAAGCGCCGACCCCCAGGCCGCGCCGCTTATCCGCGCTAACTACCTTACGCATCCTGAAGACATCGAGCATCTGTTACGCGGCTTTAAACTGGCGCGCAGGATTTTTGCAGCACGAGCGTTCGACGCTTATCGTGGCAGAGAAATTTCTCCGGGGCGCGAGGTGAAAAGCGACGAAGACATCAGGCGGTTCATCCGTCAGCAGGCCGAAACCATCTACCATCCGGTCGGTACATGCAAAATGGGCAGCGATGCACTGGCCGTCGTCGATGCCAGCTTGCGTGTGCACGGGCTAAGTGGCCTACGCGTGGTTGATGCGTCTATCATGCCCTTGCTGGTCGGTGGTAATACCAACGCGCCGGCGATCATGATCGCTGAAAAAGCGTCCGACATGATCATGGCTGCACGGCGGGACTGATTGGCCTGTGCTAGCCGTATAATCGGTGCATCCGATTGGGACGGTTGCCGGGGATCATTCTCTTCCATGCTTGCCATTATTCTTCGCCTGTTCATCCTGTTTGAACTGGTCTGTTATGCGACCATTGCCCTGTATTTTTTTGAGCTCACGGCGCTGGCGGCGGGCGTGTTCGCAGTCGCCGGTGTGTTTGCTGCGCGCCTCTGGCGCGTCGGTCTGATCTACGCCTATGGCCGGGCCTATCGTTCGCCTGCGCCGAGCCTCGGCTGGTGGCGGGCTAGCGTTATGTTCTTTGCTGAATACGTGGCCTTTATTACCAACTTTGTTTTTATTTCCCCCTTCGAACGCTGGTGGATGGGGGCGGATCGCCTGCTGCCGTGCTACGGACGCCCGCCATTGCTGCTGATTCACGGCTACGGCTGTTCGCGCGCAGCGTGGTGGAGCTTGCGCCGGCGCCTTGAGGCGGCCGGCTGGAGCGTGGCGACGATCAATCTGGAACCGCTCTTTACCAGTATCGAAAATTTCGTCGAACCCGTCGCTCGGCGCCTCGACGACGTGCTCGCCGAAACCGGGGCGACGCAGGTGGTCCTGGTCGGGCACAGCATGGGCGGATTGGTGGCACACGCTTATCTGCGTCGTCACGGGGTAGCACAAGTCAGCCGGCTGGTGACGCTGGGGACGCCGCATGCAGGAAGCGAACTGGCAAAAACCGGCATCGGTGAAAATGCCCGCCAAATGCGACCGGGAAGTGCGTGGCTGACGGCGTTGGCAAGCGAAGCGCCGCTGATCGATACATTGAACATTTTCAGTAGGCACGACAATTTTGTGTTGCCGCAGGTCAACCTCGTGTTGCCAGGGGCGCAGCAGCGGATAATTGATGGTCTGGGTCATCTGGCCATGCTTTATTCGCCACGGGTGGCGCAGGCGGTACTAGACGGATTGCCGCCGTTATGCAAAATTGTGGTGGAGTAGACCTTCGGGAGACACGCATGAAATCAGTACTGGCAACGATTTTGCTGTTCTCTGCCCTGCTGCTGCAGAATGTGGCGCTGCAAGCGCAAGGCGTCTATGTGACCCAGGGGGAAAAGGGCCCGGTTTTTTCGGACAAGCCGCAGCCCGGCGCCCGGGAAGTTTCTTTGCCACCGCTTAATGTCGTGGCTCCACCGCAGGAACCCAAGGCTGCCGCAACTGGCAACGCAGCGGCCACCAGCAGTAACCGCGTTAGCCCTGATGCGACAGCGGTGGCCTACCGCACTTTCTCAATTGTGTCCCCCGAGAGCGATGGCAGTGTCGTCGCCAATACGGCACTCTTCGAGGTGCGTGTTGCCGTCGATCCGCCCCTGCAACTGGGTGAGGGGCACGTCTTTGCCGTCAGCATCAACGGGCGTCCCGTCAGCCAGCGCTTTACCGCCAACGAATTCATGATTCCACCGGAGTTCTGGGGCGACGCCTTGCCGCCACCCAACCAGAGCATGCAACTGGACGCGAGCATTGTTGACGGTGACGGACGCGTGCTGAAGAGGGCCGCGCCGGTGCGCTTTTTCATGCGTCATGCGACGCTTTTGAACAGGCCAAAACGGCTGGCGCCGCCACCGATTACGCCGGAACGACCTGTTGCGCCCAAGCCGGCGATGGCGCCGGATAAGGCGGTTGGCGCAACGATGAAATGACGTTGGGTTAGTGAAATCCGGGCAGCAGGAGCGTCTGCTGGTGCCGATGAACGGGTTCCAGCGTTCCCTGGAAAAGCGCTTCAATGACCGGCGGTTCGCGCCAGCGTTCGTTCATGAAATTCAGTCCGATTTCTTCGACCAGCGCACCTCTCCAGTAGTGTCTGGACACTTCGTCGAGCGTCGACAGGTTCAGACTGTGCGGCAGGCGCAGGTAATCGAGCCAGCTCGAATCGTGAAATGAAACGACATACGCTCCTTTGCTGCGCGCGCAAAACAGATATTTGCCAAAGACCCGGCTCGGATGTTTGGCACGGAAATTTTCCGCATCGACGCGCGTGGCAAAAAGAAGCAGGGCGTGCAGTCGACTGGGGAAGTTGTTGTAGAGGCGCTGCCGGTAGTATTCAAGATGATATTCGGCAAAATAATTCTGCACCGTGGTGAATTGGTCCTCGGGCAAGGAAGTGCCGAAAGGATTGCCGGTGAGCACGTCCCAGCCCGGCAATTCGGCATCCGGATCCAGCCAGGCGTAAAGCTCCAGAGTCGCGGTGTCTTTGATCAGGTGGTCCATCGTCGTATTCAGGAGTGTCATTGGCGTCATTCTGACCCTTGATCGGGGTTTGTCAAAGGCCGATTGCTTTTATCAGTTCCAGCAGCAGACGAACCACCCCGGCCATCAGCAGCGCACTGAGCAGCGAGATCATCAGCGATAGCCAAGCCTCCTTGCGGCCCAGGGCCTTGAGCATGACGGCGAAGGTCGACAAGCAGGGAACATAAAAAGTCAGGAAAACCAGAAAAGTGAAAATCTGCACATGATTTAGTAAGGGCATGATTTCCTGCGTGCCAAGGGCCTGGTAAATCATCAACAGCGATAATTCTTTGCGTAGTACGCCGAACAGAATGGGTACGCCGAGGACGATCGGCAGACCGAGCCACCAGACCGTTATCGGGATCAGCGCGGTGTTGATCAGCGCATCGGCGCCAAAGTGGCTGAGCAGGGCCAGAACAACGCTGCCAATGACCAGCAGGGGGGTGACAATGGTGACGATATCCTCGGTTCGCTCCCAGGTCTTGCGCCAGATCTTGCTCCACGTCGGCAGCGTGTAAGGCGGGATGGGCAGAACCATTCCCAGCGCACTATCGGAATAGCGGCGCGCTAACAGCTTGCCGAGAACGGCAATCACGATCAGGGTCAGCATGAATATCGCGAAGACGCCGAGGCCACCAAGATACTTGCCGCCGATGGCCAGAATGATCGCTGAACGCGCCGAGCAGGGAACGAAGGTGATCAGGATGGCCGAGACCGCGCGTTCGCGCCGTGATCCGGTCATGGTTGCGGCAGAGATCGCCGGTACGTTGCAACCGAGCCCGATCAGGAAGGGTACCGCAACACCGCCGTGCAATCCAATGTGGTGGAAGCCACGATCGACGACAAACGCGACGCGATGCATGACCCCTGATTCCTCCAGGGCGACCAGCAACAGTACCAGTGGCAGCATGTAGGGAGCGACAATGCCGACCAGGCCGACCAGGCCGTCGGCCACGGCGTGGCCGACGACGCCCAGCGTCGATTCGGGTTGCCACTGCTGTACCCAGTTGGCCAGTCGTGCCGAAGTCCATGCGTCGAGAAAGGCGCTTATTTCGAAGACGATCAGCAACACTAGGGCGAAAACCAGCAGGCTGCCGAGCAATCCCCAACGCGGGTGCAGGAACAGCTCGTCGAGCCAGCGCCGCCAACCTTCGCCGGAGTCAACGCCACGCGGGCTGGTAACCGCTTCAAACAGTATGGCGGCACGGTGGTGGCGGTCGGCGTGCAGTTCTTCGGACAGCGGGCGCGGCAGGCTCTTCTCGGCGGTCGTTCGGGCCCGCGCTATTTCAGGCAACAAGGCAGGCAGGTGGATACTCAGTGCGCGGAGGAAGTAATCGTCGTTTTCGGCCAGTTGCGAGAGTAGTAGCGCTCGTGGCACTCGGAAAAGCGCTTCGATTTCAGGGTGGGCGATGACCGTCTTGAGCGCCTGTAGACTTTCGCCGATATGCCGGGTGGGTGGCTGCGGCAGGGGGCAGGCTTTTTGCCGCGCAACGTCAAGAACCGCCGCAAAGAGTGCCAAGACGCCCTTGCCCATGTGCGCAATCGTCGGGATGACGGGTACGCCCAGGCGTTCACTGAGTGTCTGCACATTGATGAAGAGTCCCTTTTTGCGTGCTTCGTCGATCCGGTTCAGGGCGATCACCAGGGGACGCCCGAAGAGGCCTAGCTCAAGGCTAAGTTCGAGGTCTTTTTCCAGTGTCGTGGCGTCGACCACCTGAACCAAGACATCTGGTGCGGCGAAGCCTGTGCTTTCATTGCTTTCCTCGTGCTGGGTAAGCAGCGGCCAGTGATCGCCCCAGAGTAGATACATGAAAACAAGCTGGTCGTGCTCGTTCAATTGATGCAGTGAGTCAATCGACGGCAGATCGACCAGGGCGATCTGATCGAGGCCGACGTCAACCACGCATTCCTGGTAAGCGCCGCCGACCCCGGCCAGACGCTCGTGACCAACGACCGGGCTGGACGCCGCATCGAAAATGGTGCTCTTGCCGACGCCATAGCGGCCGATCAATGCCACGCGCGGTCGCCGGTCGCCGCGCAGCAGCGGGCCGTGCAGCGGGATCGCCGTCACTATTTTGGATGGGGGGGCTGACTGTGTCATTGACTAAATGCGGGCAGCTAAAGGGGGTGACGTATTGCCTAGGAAGCCGAAGCTGTGCGGGGGGTGTTAAACTTGGCCTTGCGCAGAGTGAAGCCAATCTACCACCAAAATCGGAACGCACAAAACCCCTCCGCCATCTTTGCTATCAATGCTCACTTCCTCGCGCCGCATACTGCTGAAGGCTTTGATTGTTTCACTGCTGCTTCATGCTGCACTTCTGTCCCGAGTGGTCAGCTTGTTCCCAGTGCAACTGGATATTGCGGGCAGGACCATCAATGTGCTGATTAGTAGCCAACGCCGCGGCGATTCGAGTAATCAGGCCAGCGTACCGACTACCCGGTCGCTGAACGAAACCGCCAAGCGTCCCGCGCCAGTCCTTGATAACGCTGCGGCAGCCAAGATTGCCGTTGCTCAGCCTGTTCTCTTTGAACTTGCCGCAACGGGCGTCCCGGCGCTGTCAAGCCCGCCGCCAGGCGCCGCGCACGAAGGCGTCAGTGGTGATGACATGCGCCAGTATCGGCTGTCGCTGGCAACGGCTGCACGACGTTTCAGGAACTATCCGGCCTTGGCCAGACAGCGGGGCTGGGAGGGAACGGCAGAAGTGGCGCTTGACGTCAGTGCGTCGGCGTTAGTGCCGGACGTGGTGCTGGTTCATTCGAGCGGTCGCGGCGTTCTCGACAGGCAGGCGCTGGAGATGCTGACCCAGGCGGCACGCGTGACAACTCTGCCTGAAGGGTTGAAGGCGCGGGATTTTCGCATTTTGTTACCAGTGCAGTTCAGTCTGGACGATGATCAGTAGCCTTCGAGTGGCAAGAGATCGTTTTCGTGAAATTTGAATTGACCAGCCAGGCGATCAGCGAAATAGGCTTTAAGGCATAGCGTTACGCTACGGAAGGCGAGTTCCTGCCACGGGATGTCGGCTTCGCAAAAAAGTGCCGTCTCAAGGCTCTCCTCGCCTGCGGCAAAGTCGGTATCGAGCAGTCGGCCGCGGTAGAACAGGTGAACCTGGTTGATGTAGGGAACATTTACCAGCGAAAAAAGATTGTCGATTGCAATTCGCGCGCAGGCTTCTTCGCGTGTTTCACGCAGGGCGGCTTGCGTTGTCGATTCGCCATTTTCCATGAATCCGGCCGGCAGCGTCCACAGCCCATGACGCGGTTCGATGGCCCGGCGACAGAGCAGGATCAGGCCCTTCCATTCCGCGACGCAACCGACGACGAGCTTGGGATTTTGGTAATGGATCGTTCCGCAGTGCAGGCAGATGTGGCGCGGCAAGGAGTCGCCTGGCGGGACGCGGAATTCAACGCGGGCCCCACATTGGGCGCAGTAGTTCATGTACGGTAGCCCAGGTTCATTCGCCCGATTCTATATGATCTGCGCGGGGTGGCGTGATGCGAGCGGTTTCTGTAATTATTTGGCCGACAGTTTTTATACCCAGATGACCCTACCCCGTTACAATATCACCGAGCATCGAAATGCAAGATCAAGTGTATCCGCAGCGCGGTATGTCAGGGGGATGTTGAATGTTTTTAATCGTCGGTTACATCATCATTCTGGTTTCGGCCCTTGGAACCTACTCGGTTCACGGCAGCCTTGCGGCTTTGTGGGTGCCGCTCGAATACCTCGCCATCGTTGGCTTGACGATCGGTGGTTTCGTTGCCGGCAACGATGTCAAGGTCATTAAATCGACGATCGGCGCGCTGCCCGGTCTTTTCCAGGGGTCGAAATATACCAAAGCGCTTTACGTCGATCTGCTGTCCATGCTTTTCGAGGTCCTGGCCAAGGTGCGCAAGGAAGGCTTGATGTCGATTGAGAATGACGTCGAGAATCCTCATGAAAGCCCGATTTTTGGCAAATATCCGGCGCTTTCGAAAGATCACCACGTCATGGAATTTATTACCGACTATCTGCGCATGATGGTCGGCGGTAACCTCAACGCCCTGGAAATCGAAAGTCTGATGGATATCGAAATAGAGACACATCACCATGAAGTCATGGTTCCAGGTCACATCATGGCCAAATTGGGTGATGCGACACCCGCGTTCGGTATCATCGTGGCGGTGATGGGCGTGGTGAACGTCATGGGTTCGGTAGGTGAGCCGCCAGCGGTACTTGGTAAAATGATCGGCGGTGCGCTGGTCGGCACCTTTCTCGGTATTTTGATCGCTTATGGCTTTGTTACTCCAGTCGCGACCTTGCTTGAGCAGAAGGCTGAGGAAGGCTCTAAGATCTATCAAGTGATCAAAGTCGTTCTGCTTTCATCAATGTCGGGCTACGCTCCTCAGGTGGCGGTGGAGTTCGGACGCAAGGTTCTGTTTTCGACGGTCCGGCCGACATTCAGTGAGCTTGAGGACGAGCTCAAGGCGCGCAAGGGCAAGTAGCCTCTTGCCGAGCGAGGACATTGCATGAGCGAAGACGTACGCCCGGTAGTCATCAAGCGCATCAAGAAGGTGGCGGGCGCTCATCACGGTGGCGCATGGAAGATCGCCTACGCCGACTTCGTGACGGCGATGATGGCCTTCTTTCTGCTCATGTGGCTGCTCGGTTCAACGGCCAATGGCGATCTCAAGGGCATTGCGGATTACTTCACCAATCCGGTCAGGGTCAGCATGCAGGGTGGATCGGGGGCTGGTGACGCGACCAGCATTATCAAGGGTGGTGGCAAGGAACTGACCAGCAGTGCAGGACAGGTCAAGGCTGGCGAGGTGCAATCAAGAAAGAGGGCGTCCGCCCTCAGGGAAGCCAAGGCGGAACAACGTAAGGAGTTTGAGAAGCGCGAGAAGGCGACGTTGAACGAACTCAAACAGAACATTGAGACGCTCATCGACGGTAACTCTGTGCTCAGACAGTTCAAGAACCAGTTGCTGATTGACGTGACTGCGGAAGGTCTTCGTATCCAGATCATCGATGAAAAAAACCGCCCGATGTTCGACACCAGCAGTGCTGAGCTCAAGCCTTATTCCAAGGTGATCCTGCGTGAAATTGGCCGGGCGCTGAATGCCGTACCCAACAAGGTCAGTTTTTCCGGGCACACCGATGCGGCACAGTTCGGCGGCGGCGAAAAAGGCTTCTCAAATTGGGAGCTCTCGGCGAATCGGGCGAATGCATCCCGACGCGAAATGATTGCCGGGGGCATGGACGAAAACAAGGTATTGCGTGTGCTTGGTTTGTCCTCGACCGTGTTGTTCGACAAGAACGATCCTTTGAGTTCGGCCAATCGACGGATCAATATCGTCGTGCTCAACAAACGCAGTGAAGAAGCCATGCTGCAAGAGGATGGAAATGTTACGATCGACTCGGATGGCGAATTGGGTGACGAAGCACTGACCTTGCAGGCCATGCCCGGTTCCACGAAATGAGTTGTTGAACGATTGATATGGTCATCCGGCGTGCGATCGTAACGCTTTAAAAATAAACTCGAAGGATCTTTTTGTGATTGAACAAAAGTCCGCATGGAGTCCTGCGCCGAGAGTGCCAGATTCAAGCGCACGTGAATTCGCTTTTACGACAGGCGATTTCGAGCGCGTGCGCAAGCTGATCTATGAACATGCCGGAATCTCGCTCTCGACCGCTAAGCAGGACATGGTGTACAGCCGTCTGGCGCGCCGTTTGCGCGAGACACGTCTGCAATCCTTTGGCGACTACCTGGCTTTACTTGAGCGAGGCGACAAAAACGAGTGGGAAAAATTCGTTAATTCCTTGACCACCAACCTGACGTCTTTTTTTCGTGAGCCGCATCATTTCCCGCTGTTTGCCGAGCATCTGAAGAAGCTACAGGGGCGATCTCCGATCAAGGTCTGGTGTTCTGCCGCGTCGACCGGAGAGGAGCCGTACAGTATCGCGATAACCGTGGTTGAAACTTTCAATAGTTTCAATGTGCCGGTGTCTATCGTGGCCTCCGACCTGGACACCAATGTGCTGGCCACTGCGGCGAAAGGTGTGTATCCGCTGGATCGGGTGGACAAGCTCTCCCCCGAGCGGCTGAGCCGTTTCTTTGTAAGGGGCACCGGCGTTCAAGACGGGTTCTTTACCGTGCGACCGGAGTTGCGGCGAATGCTCAGTTTTCAGCGCCTAAATCTACTGGAGCCGAACTGGTCACTGCGCGGTCCGCTAGACGCCCTTTTTTGTCGAAACGTCATGATCTATTTTGACAAGCCAACGCAATACAAAATCTTGTCCCGTTTTGCTCCCCTCATGAGTGACAATGGCCTCCTTTTTGCTGGGCATTCGGAAAGTTTTTTGCATGCTGCCGATTTGTTTCGCTCGCTGGGCAAAACCGTCTATGAACTCACACCCAGACCGCGCTGATAAGTTAAAGCCCGCTGTGCTACCGGGCATAGCGCAACGGCTGGTGACAAGTGGTAGCAGGATTGTTTTTGTCGGGGCGTCAACCGGAGGAACTGAGGCGGTCAAGACCTTCTTGCAGGGCATTCCGGCCGATTGTCCGCCGATCATGGTCGTGCAGCATATGCCCGGGTCATTCACGGCATCGTTCGCCGCACGCCTGAACACTCTTTGTCAGCCACGGGTCATTGAGGCGCAAGGAGGGGAGTCGCTGGCCTCAGGCATGGTCTATGTCGCACCCGGACATTCACACTTGAGGATCAAGCGTGGCGTGTCGGGTTATGTCACCGAGTTGCTCGATACGCCACCAGTCAATCGTCATCGCCCTTCGGTGGATGTCCTGTTTGACTCGGCGGCAGAGATTGTCGGGCGTAATGCAATTGGGGTTATTCTCACCGGTATGGGTAAGGATGGAGCCTGCGGTCTGTTGCGCATGCGCACGGCCGGTGCCCGTACTTTTGGTCAGGACGAGGCGAGCTGCGTTGTTTATGGAATGCCCCGTGAAGCCGCGATAATCGGCGCCGTCGAGGAGGTTGCTGCCTTGGAGGCGCTGTCCCGGCGAGTTCTTTCGATTCTTGGCAGGGCGGGTTCGTGAATGAAAACGGCCTTCACTTTGAGTCCCCCCTGTGGTGAGACGGGCGAAATTGCGCAGCGCTTCTCTTGTTGCAGGAAAGATGCTAAGTTCATGCTTGCAGTGTCAATGACTGGCTAAGTTCTAGGTAGTATTCAGCGCTTTGTTTTCTGAAACTGCTTATGGTGAAATGACAATTGTTCGATTAAGATGTGCGTAACAACGCGGCAGGGTTATTTTCCCAAAAGGGAGTTCAAGCATGTCAGAGTTGCTTAAAAGTATAGATGCGCGTACCAAGCTTGCCGGCACCAACAAGCTTGAGATTTTGCTTTTTTCGCTCGGGGTCAATACGAGCACGGGCAGAAGAGAGACTTTCGGCATCAACGTTTTCAAGGTGCGGGAAGTCATGCGTACGCCGCCGATTACCTCGGCTCCAGAAATGCCCACATCGGTTCAGGGGATGGTCAGTCTGCGTGGTGTTCTGGTTCCGGTTGTTGATTTGGCGCTCTACGCCAAGGTGGATACCGAAACGCCGCGTGCAATCATGATCGTCACTGAATACGCAGGCCATACGCAGGGTTTTCTGGTCGAGGGCGTTGATACCATCCTGCGCCTGGACTGGAGTCAGATGAAGGTCCCGCCGGATATGCTGGTGGCTGAGTTGGGCGGGTTGGTTACCGCCGTGACCGAGTTGCCCGATGGTCGTCTGGTAATGATGATGGATGTTGAAAAGGTGCTTTCGGAAACGACGAATTATGACGAAGAAATCGTCTATAGAAACATCAAGCCACTCGAGGATTCGTCGCTGACAGTGTTTTTTGCCGATGACTCGGTGGTGGCGCGAAAACAAATAACGCGTACTCTTGATGCGATGAATGTGAAGTATGTCGGCTCGATGAATGGCCTTGAGGCATGGAACGAACTTGACAAGATTGCCACCTACGCCCAGACATCGGGCCAAAATGTGACCGATTTAGTCAGTCTGGTTCTGACTGATGTCGAAATGCCTGAAATGGACGGCTATATCCTGACCAAGAAAATAAAAACTGATCCACGCTTTGCCGGAGTGCCTGTGATCATGCATTCTTCGCTCTCCGGGATGTCGAATCAGCAACTCGGCAAGTCAGTTGGTGTTGACGAGTACGTGGCCAAGTTTGAAGCGCAGAAGCTCTCGGAAACGCTTGCGCGGCGCTTGCTGGGATCGCTCCCTGTGGCGCAGCCTAATTCCTGAAGCAATGACCTCGTTGGAGTGTAGCGATGACGATGGACTTGGTGGAAAAGAAAAACCTGCTCGATAGTGTCGATGCGAGAACCCGCTTGGCAGGTTCCAATAAAATGGAAATTCTGCTGTTTTCGCTGGGTACGCGCGAGACCTTCGGAATCAACGTGTTCAAGGTGCGCGAAGTCGGACGAACACCGCACATTACCCGAACGCCCAATATGCCTCGTGGCGTTGAGGGGCTGGTTTCCCTGCGTGGGAATGTAATTCCCGTACTGTCACTCATCAGTTTCCTTGACCATCAGGGCGAAGGGCCGGGCGAGCGTGGCAAGACCATGATGGTTGCTGAATACTCCAAGCGCACGCTCGGTTTCCTGGTGCATGAGGTTGACCGCATTATCCGTGTGGACTGGGAAAAAGTAAGAGCGCCGGAAAGCATTTTATCTTCCAATCAAGGGCTTATTACTGCAATCACCGAGCTTGAGAACGGGACCCTGGTGTCGCTTCTTGACGTCGAGCAGATTCTTGCCAATGCGTTTGGTGAGGCGATCATCATCGATATCGCTCCAGCGCAGGTGAGCGAAGAGACAGGTGTGTTTTTCGCCGATGATTCGCTCGTTGCACGGCGCAAGATTGCCGAGGTGTTCGACAAGCTTGGCGTCAAGTACAAGCACGCCACCAACGGCGCGGAAGCCTGGAGTCGTTTGCAGGGTTTGGCGGCGCATGCGCAGCAAGCGGGAGCATCTTTGCGTGACGATGTCCGTCTCATTCTTGTTGATGCGGAAATGCCGGAGATGGATGGTTACGTACTCACCAAGAATATCAAAAGTGATTCACGTTTCGATGGCATCCCGGTCGTCATGCACTCGTCCTTGTCGTCGGAGGCCAACAGAGCCATGGGGCAAGCGGTAGGTGTTGATGCTTATGTAGCAAAGTTTGATGCCGAGGTTTTGGCAGATACCCTACGCCCAATGCTTGAGCGATAACAAGAAACGCGGGAGCAAAGAATGGCAGATCCGAAGTTGAGAATTTTGGTTGTCGACGATTTTTCGACGATGCGTCGTATTGTCAGAAACCTGCTCAAAGAGCTTGGTTTTACCAATGTTGACGAAGCAGAAGATGGGGCGATTGCTCTGCAGAAACTTCAGGGGGGTGGCTTCGAGTTTGTCGTTACCGACTGGAATATGCCGAATATGGACGGCCTTCAATTGCTGCAGACGATTCGTGCTACGCCGACCCTTAAACATTTGCCCGTGCTGATGATTACTGCTGAAGCCAAAAAGGAAAACATCATTGCTGCCGCTCAGGCTGGCGCCAGCGGCTATATCGTAAAGCCGTTCACGGCGGCGACTCTCGCTGAGAAGCTTCAGAAAATTTTTGACAAAATGGGTGCTTGAGATGAGCGACGCTACTACATCTGGCGATTCGAATGACCTCGAGGCTCTGTTTGATAGTATAGCTGGTGGTGTCGTAAGTCCGCCGCCGGCTCCCGCTGCGGCAAGCAAGCCTACGCTTATGCAACAGGCGCGTGAAGGTGACGGTTTGACCGATGACTCGCAGGATCTGCAGGCACTGTTTGATTCAATTGCCGAGAAAAACCCTGTCGGTAAAGCAATTGCCGTCAACGGTGCTGCGGGACCATCTCAGGAGTTGGGGGTGTGGCCAGTTCAGGGCAAGGTGTTCCAACAGGTTGGACAGATGACCCGGCAACTGCATGACACCCTTGGTGGCCTGGGTTACGACAAGCTCATTGAAAAAACGGCATCGGCCATCCCCGACGCAAGAGACCGGCTAGCCTATATCGCCAATCTTACCGAACAGGCGGCGTGCAAGGTATTGAATGCCACCGACATTGCCAATCCCTTGCAGGACGAACTTGAAGCGGGAGCGGCGTTGCTCGGAGCAAAATGGGATACCCTTTACGAAAACAGGATGGGCATTGACGATTTCAAGCTGCTAGCTGCAGAAACACGTGCTTTTCTCAAGAAGGCCGTGCCGCAGAGAACCACAGCAACGAAAGAGCAGTTGCTGGAAATCATGATGGCGCAGGATTTTCAGGATTTGACCGGTCAGGTCATAAAAAAAGTGATTTCGGTTGCGCAGGAACTGGAGTCGCAACTGATGGCGGTGCTTATTGATACGATGCCCGGAAATAAACGCACCGAGTCCGTCAATTCTTTGCTTAATGGCCCGGTGATCAATGCCGAAGGCCGTACTGACGTCGTTGGAAGTCAACAGCAGGTCGATGACCTGCTTGGCAGCCTAGGATTCTAGGAGGTTCAATATGAGTGATTTTTCCGGGATGGAAGACCTGCTGCAGGATTTCTTGCAGGAGGCCAGTGACCTTCTATCAGACGTAGATAACAAATTGGTCGATCTGGAGAGAAATCCGGATGATCGTCGTTTGCTGAACGATATCTTTCGCGGATTTCACACTGTCAAGGGTGGTGCGGGCTTCCTTAACGCCACTGAACTGGTGACGCTTTGTCATTTGACCGAGAGTCTTTTTGACCGATTGCGTAATGCCGAGATGCATCTGACCCCGGAGTTGATGGACACCATCATGGCGGCAACTCAGGGCGTTCGCAACATGTTCGGCGAGCTTGCCCAGGCTTCGTTTCCACGCCCGGCGCAACCGGAAGTCATTGCCGCGCTGCGTGCTGCACTGAGCGGAGGGGTCGAACCGGTCGCCGCCACACCGCCACCACCACCACCATCGCTAGAGGTTGAGGTGGTTAAGGCCGATACGCCAGTCGTTAGTGCTGGTGGTGAGCCTGATTGGCAGGTTTTGCATGGTGCACTGACCAGCCAGGTCAGTAGCCCTACGCCCACGCCAGCACCGACCAGCAACACGCCTGTTGTTGCCCAAGCCGAGGCGAGTAAAGTTCTGGCCTCTACTGTGGAGATGACGCCCCACTTCCCTCCTGAGGGGCGGCGTGAAACCGACAAGCCAGGCCTTGCTGCCTCCGGGTCAGGCACGGGTCGGCGTAATGAAGAAAAAGCCATTTCGCGCGAATCGACGATCCGCGTCGATACTGCCCGGCTGGATCAGGTGCTTAATCTCTCTGGTGAGATTGGTCTGACCAAAAACCGGTTGACCAGCCTGCGAGCTGACATTCTCGCTGGTCGTAATGACTCAGATACCTTGCATGCACTTGATCAGGCGGTAAGCCAACTCGATCTGCTGGTCTCCGATCTGCAAAACTCGGTGATGAAAACCCGGATGCAGCCGATTGGTCGTTTGTTCCAAAAATATCCGCGGATTGCGCGCGACCTTGCGCGACAATTAGGCAAGGATGTCGAACTGGCACTGATCGGCGAGGAAACCGAAGTCGATAAGACGATGATCGAGGATCTGGCTGATCCTCTGGTACACCTCGTGCGCAATGCGGTTGACCATGGCGTTGAATCGCCGGATGAGCGTTTGGCGGCAGGCAAACCGTCCAAAAGCATTGTTCGCCTTGAAGCGCGTCAGGAAGGTGATCACATTGTCCTGATCATTGCCGATGACGGTCGCGGAATGAGTCCTGAACGCATTCGCATGAAAGCGATTGAAAAGGGGATTATCAAAGAGGAGGAAGCCAATACCTTGGACGACCGGCAGAGCCTCAACTTGATCTTTCTGCCCGGTTTTTCGACCATGGAGCAGGCCTCGGCAGTGTCGGGCCGGGGTGTTGGCATGGATGTGGTTAAAACCAATATCCAGAAACTCAACGGCTCGGTCGAGATCCGCTCTGAGCTTGGCAAAGGTTCGGTCTTCCTCATTTCGCTGCCGCTGACCCTGGCCATTCTTCCTGTACTGCTCGTCCTACTTGGCGATCAGCCCTTTGCCCTACCGCTTTCGATGGTTCGCGAGATACTGCCCATTGAGAAAAATAAAATGCAGGAGGTGGGTGGCAAGGAAACGCTAGTGGTACGCGGCGAAGTTTTGCCGGTGGTTGCTCTTTCTCGCCTGCTCGGTTGGCCGCAGTTGAAAACGCCAGAATACGGCGTATTGATGCAAACTTCCGAACGCAGTTTCATTCTCTCGGTGGATAGTTTTGCCGGGCGCGACGATGCGGTGATTAAGTCGCTTGATGACTTCCGGCCGCGGGGCGTGGCCGGAGTGACGACACTTTCGAATGGTCAGATTGTGCTGATACTGGATATGAAAGAGTTGCTTATGGATCTTAATGCGCATATTGACCGGGAGTTAGGCGTCAAGCATGCTAAATCACTTGAGCTTTCGCTATAAAACATAACAAAAACAATTAATTAGAAATGGGGGCTTCGGCCCCCTGTTTTTTTAAGCGCCACTCTTGACTGTTGTTCCAGCGCTACTATTCTAGAATCAATATAAATAAAATTCTATACCTCTTTATTTCTTAAAGTTTTTTTATATAATAGATCGTAATTATTTGGAAGCCACTGATGGCCGAAGAAAGCGATCTCGAAAAAACAGAGCATGCGTCATCCAGGCGTCTGGAGCAGGCACGCGAGGAGGGGCAGGTTCCCCGTTCACGAGAGATCGGTGCTTTTTTGATTCTGCTGGTTTCGGCCAGCGCCTTTTGGTTTGTTGGCCCCTGGATGATGCAGCGCACGACGTCCATTGTCAGGCGTGGCCTGATACTTGAGGCGCCGTTTCTGCGCGACCCTCAGTTCATGATGGTGCGTTTTGCTGATCTTTCCCTTGATGCCTTGCTGTCCTTCGCCCCACTGTTGTTGGCGCTGGTCGTTGCTGCGCTGATTTCGCCCTTTTTTCTAGGTAGCTGGAATTTCTCGCTGAAAGCGCTAAATCCCGACTTCGGACGTCTGGACCCGCTCAAGGGACTGGCACGGCTTGTGTCCTGGAGCGGACTGGTCGAACTCTTCAAGGCGGTCGCCAAAGCCCTGCTGGTCGGCGGCGTCGCCATCTGGGTTTTGTGGAGTGGGCGTAACGATATTTTTGCGCTCTTCGGGCAGAGTGTCGAGGTCGGGCTAAGCAGTGCCGGTCATCTGGTCAACTACAGTTTCCTCATGATTGTCCTGGCGATGTTGTTGATCGTCGCTGTTGATGTGCCGTTTCAACTCTGGCAATACTACGACAAGCTGAAGATGAGCAAGGACGAAGTCAAGCAGGAAGGCAAGGAGATGGAAGGCAACCCTCAAATCAAGGGGCGCATCCGACAGCTTCAGCGTGAGGCAGCACGCAAGCGCATGATGGGCGCGGTGCCCACGGCCGATGTGATTGTCACCAACCCGACGCACTTTGCCGTGGCTTTGGCCTACAAGAGTGGAATGGGGGCACCCAAGGTGCTGGCCAAGGGAATGGGCGATATTGCCTTGAAAATCCGGCAAATCGGTGCACAGAACGGTGTGCCCATGCTTGAAGCGGCGCCTTTGGCGCGGGCTCTTTACCGGCATGCCGAGCTTGATCGTGAAATTCCATCGACACTTTATGCGGCAGTGGCCGAAGTTCTGGCCTATGTCTATCAGCTCGCCAACTGGCGGCAGGTCGGCGGCAACTACCCGGTGCCGCCGCGTTCCATCGCGGTCCCCGCCGAATTGGTGCCGGAGGTGATCAATGGCTAACGCAACGATGTCTTTGCAGCGGTTTCTCGGGCGTGAAAGTATTCAGCAACTAGCGGGACCTGTGCTCATCCTGCTGATCCTGTCAATGATGGTATTGCCTTTGCCGCCATTCATGCTAGATCTGTTTTTTACCTTCAATATCGCGATTTCAGTGATCGTCATGCTGGTGGCGATCAACGTCATGAAGCCGCTCGACTTCTCGGTCTTTCCGACCGTTCTCCTGGTCACAACGCTGCTGCGATTGTCGCTCAACGTCGCCTCGACACGGGTCGTCCTGCTCGAAGGGCATACGGGTCCAGGCGCAGCCGGTCAGGTGATCGAGGCTTTTGGTCACTTCCTGGTCGGCGGCAACTATGCTGTCGGTATTGTGGTGTTTGCGATTCTGGTGATTATCAATTTCGTGGTGATTACCAAAGGCGCCGGGCGGGTGGCCGAAGTGGCGGCTCGCTTCACCCTTGACGCAATGCCGGGCAAGCAGATGGCGATTGACGCTGACCTTAATGCCGGCCTGATTGGTGAGGATGAAGCACGCAAGCGTCGGGTGACGATAGCCGAGGAGGCAGATTTTTTCGGTTCGATGGATGGTGCATCGAAGTTTGTGCGCGGCGATGCTGTTGCCGGCATCCTGATCATGTTCATTAACATCATCGGTGGCCTCTTTGTCGGCGTGTTGCAGCATAACCTGGATCTGGGCGCCGCCGCCAAAACCTATACTCTGCTCACCATCGGCGATGGCCTGGTGGCGCAGATTCCGGCGCTGATCATTTCGATCGCTGCTGGCATGGTGGTCACGCGGGTCGGTGACACTCAGAATCTCTCACAGCAGTTCCTCGGGCAACTTTTCAACAATCCGCGGGTGATCGGCTTGACGGCAGCGATTATCGGTCTGCTTGGACTGATCCCCGGTATGCCAAATTTCGTATTCCTGTTGCTGGCCAGTGGCCTGGGCACGCTAGCCTGGGATATGGAGCGACGTGTGCGCACCGCCAAGCCAGTGCCGGTGACAGTCGCGCCAACGGTGGCGACCGAGTCCCTAGAGGCGAGTTGGGCTGACGTGGCACCGCTTGATGTGCTTGGTCTGGAAGTCGGCTATCGGCTCATCCCCTTGGTCGATAAGGCCCAGGATGGCGAGTTGCTGCGCCGCATTCGCGGCATTCGCAAGAAGTTTGCGCAGGAGGTGGGCTTTCTTGTTTCCCCGGTACATATTCGTGACAACCTAGAGCTTAAGCCCAATGCTTACCGGATTCTCCTCAAAGGAGTCGAGATTGGCCAGGGCGAGGCCTTCCCGGGCAATCTGCTGGCGATCAATCCTGGGCGCGTTGCCGGCCAGATGCCGGGCGTGGTGACCAAGGATCCAGCCTTCGGCTTGCCTGCGGTGTGGATTGATACAACGCTGCGCGAACAGGCGCAGGCCTATGGCTATACCGTTGTTGATGCCAGTACCGTGACGGCGACGCATCTTAATCACTTGATTCTTTCGCATGCGGCTGAACTGCTTGGTCGCCAGGAAACGCAAGCCCTCCTCGATCATCTGGCGAAAGAGATACCAAAACTCGTCGAAGACCTGGTCCCCAAGGTGCTGGCGCTCGGTGTTCTGCAAAAAGTCCTGCAGAACCTGCTGGCCGAAGATGTGCACATCCGCGACATGCGTACCATCATCGAGACGCTTGCCGAAAACGCGACACGCTTGCAGGACGCCGAAGCGCTGACCGCGCAGGTGCGAATTGCGCTTGGTCGCTCGATCATTCAGCAGCTCTATCCAAGTGGTAGCGAAATGCAGGTCATGTCACTTGATCCGCAACTCGAACGCGTGCTGCTACAAGCCATCGCCGGAGGCGGTGACAACGCCAGCATCGAGCCGAGTCTCGCCGAGACGCTGATCCGCGAGACTGCGGCTGCAGCCTTGCGCCAGGAGGAACTCGGGTTGCCTGCCGTGCTCCTGGTTTCAGGAAATCTTCGACTGCTGCTGTCGCGTTTTCTGCGGCGTGGCATTCCTCAATTGAAGGTGCTCGCGCATAGCGAAGTCCCCGAAACTAAAATCATCAAGGTCACCTCGATCATTGGAGGTAGGGTATGAACGTCAGGAAATTCATCGCAGCCACGGCACGAGACGCATTGCACAAGGTCAAGGAGCTGTTGGGGCCGGATGCGATCATCCTATCCAACCGAGCCATTCCCGGTGGGGTCGAGATTATGGCGGTAGCTGCCGGTGATATGGAACTGATTGTGCCGACTCCCGTCAATGAAATATCGCGACCCAGTGATGATTATACGGTCCGCCTTTCGTCCCCGACGAACAACATGCCACCGAAGGCAAGAGTGACGCCGACGCCGCAACTGTCGCCACGGCCAGCACCACCGATTGAAAGGCATCTTCATCCGCCACAGAGTGCCGCGAAAGCGCAAGCAGAAATTGTGCCGGCCGAAGTGATGGACGAAATCCGCTCGCTGCGAAAAATGTTCGAACAACATCTGGCAGGTGTCACCTGGGGGGAAAGTGCGCGTTCGGAACCGGTAAAAACAGAGATTTTGCGCCAGATGCTCGACGCTGGATTCTCGCCACGCTTTGCCCGCGAACTGCTCGCAGAATTGCCGCGCGATCTTAATGCAACTGAGGCGCTGGCTTGGGTGAAGGGCAGTGCTGACCGTTCCTTCCTGACCATCAATGTTGAGAATGACATCGTTGACCGCGGTGGCATCTACGCACTGGTCGGCCCGACCGGCGTTGGCAAAACGACGACCACCGCCAAGCTCGCCGCGCGTTGCGTGCTCCGCCATGGGGCCAGCAAGGTGGCGCTGGTCACCACCGATGGCTACCGCATCGGGGCCCACGAACAGCTACGAATCTATGGCCGGATTCTCGGTGTCTCGGTGCATCTGGCGAAAGATGCCGATGAATTGAAGCAGACGCTCATTGATTTGCAACACAAGCATATGGTGCTGGTTGATACGATGGGTATGAGTCAGCGTGACCGAATGGTCGGCGAGCAGGTGGCGATGTTCGGCAATAGCCATGTCAAGCGCCTGCTACTGCTTTCAGCTACGGGCCGCGGCGATACGCTTGACGATGTCGTGCGTGCCTATAACGGTCCTGATCTGGCCGGCTGCATTCTGAGCAAGGTTGACGAGGCGGCCAGCCTGGCCTCGGCCATTGACGTCATCATTCGCCACGGCCTGCGTTTGCACTATGTTTCCAACGGTCAGCGGGTGCCGGAAGACCTGCATTTGCCGAATCGGGCCTATCTGCTGCATCGGGCCTTCAAGGGTGTGCCGGAGGTTTCGCCGCATCGGCTTGATGGCCTTGAGCCGGGCTTGATGATGGCTAGCGCCGGTTCCGCCATGGTTGCCGCCGGAGGCCGTCGTGGCTGAGTGCCACAGTGATCAGGCGGCCGGATTACGCCGCCTGTTCTGTCGCGAACAGACGCGCATTGTCACCTTTGCGGCAGGAAGTGTTGGCGTTGGCAAGAGTATTCTGGTGGCTAACCTTGCCGCCTCGCTGGCTCGTCAGGGCAAAGAAGTTCTGGTCCTCGACGAGAACACCAAGAACAACGTGGCGTCTTGCTACGGCGCGCTGGCGCGCCACGATTTGCTACAGGTGATCAATCGCGAGAAAGTGCTTGCCGAGGTGCTCCTGACGGTGGCGCCTGGAGTCAGCGTACTGCCAGCGGCACGGGCCGTGAAGAAGCTCGGAAAACTGAGCCCACGCCAGCAGAATGCGTTGCTGGAAACCATCACCGGTATGGAGCGATCGGCCAGCGTGATCCTGGTGGACGCCTCGCTTGACCATCCGCTGGGTTTTTCACCGCTTGGCCTGGCAGCGCACGATACGGTAATTGTCCTCTCAGCGAGCAGTGCCTCGATTACCGATGCCTATGCGCTGATCAAGAAGGTTAGCCTCGGCTACGCACGCAAGGATTTCCGGATTTTGGTCAACAAAGTGCGTGGTTCGGATGAAGCCGTTGCCATTCACGGCAATATTGCCAAGCTTACCCATAGTCGAGGCCTGGCGCGCCTCGAATACTCAGGCTTCGTGCCGCTTGACGAACAGTTGCGTCAGGCCTCTCGCTTGTGTCAGCCCGTGGAGGGACTATTCCCCGACGCCCCCGCGGCAAAAGCATATCGAACGATCGGCAGTAATCTGCTCAACTGGCCGTTGCCCGGTGAATCGATGGGCGGGGTCGGAGGGATCGAACAATTCGTGCAACAACTGCTACACTTGAGCCAGCATATCGATCCGATAGCCATTTACGCTTGACAGCTCCAAAACATGTATAACGCTGCTGGTCAGATTAACAAGGATCATCTGGTACAGCGCTTCGCTCCGCTCGTAAAGCGTATTGCCTATCATCTGATGGCGCGATTGCCTTCCAGTGTCCAGGTTGATGATCTGGTTCAGAACGGCATGATGGGCTTGCTCGATGCCATCAACCGCTTTGAGGCCGGGATGGGTGCGCAGTTTGAAACCTATGCGGCGCAGCGCGTGCGTGGCGCCATGCTCGATGGTTTGCGTGAGAACGATTGGCTGCCGCGCAGTCTGCGCCGGGATTTTCGCCGCATTGAAGTTGCCATTTCTCAACTCGAACAGGAATACGGACGCGCACCCAGCGAGCAGGAACTTGCCACCGCGCTGAGCATGACGCTTGCCGAATACCAGAAAATGCTACAGGATGCACGCGGCCACCAACTCATTTCCTTCGAGGATATGGTCGAGGATGGCGGCGACGATTTCCTGGAGCGGCATTTGACTGACAACTCCAGCGAGCCCTCGAAAATTCTCGAAGATGAGAGCCTGCGGCAGTTGCTCATCCAAGGTATTGAACTGCTGCCCGAGCGTGAAAAACTGATGATGGCGCTGTATTACGAGCAGGATCTGAACCTGCGTGAAATCGGAGAAGTCATGGGCGTGACCGAGTCACGTGTCTGCCAGTTGCACACTCAGGTTGTGGCCAGATTGCGCGCACGGATCTTTGCTGAAGCCGGACACAAGAAAGCCAGGCGAAATGGATAAGATAAGCGTCCTCGGTTTGCTCTTTGGCATCATAGCGATCGTTGGCGGACAGCTTCTGGAAGGTGGCTCGGTCGCTTCGCTCACGCAGCCAACGGCGCTGCTGATTGTGCTCGGCGGCACCATGGGCGCGGTCATGTTGCAGAGTCCCTATGTAACTTTCGTGCGCGGCCTACGGATGGTCGGCTGGGTATGGTATCCGCCGGCTGTGGATTATTTGCAGTTGATCAAGCAGATTACGAACTGGAGCCAGGTCTCCAGGCGTGAAGGCTTGTTGGCGCTTGAAAGCGTGATCAATCAGTTAAGAGATGATTTTACGCGCAAGGGACTGCAATTGCTGGTTGACGGGGCTGAGCCGGAGCGTTTGCGCGAAGTGCTTGAGGTTGAGATTGGCACCTTTGAAGAAGAAATGAAGTTGTCGGCCAGAATCTGGGAGGCGGCCGGTGGCTATTCGCCGACGATCGGTATTCTGGGGGCGGTGATGGGGCTGATTCAAGTCATGGAAAACCTTTCCGACCCCTCCAAACTGGGTGCCGGGATTGCAGTTGCCTTTGTCGCAACGATCTATGGTGTCGGGCTGGCCAACCTGGTTTTTCTGCCGATGGCCAATAAACTCAAGGCGCATATCAATCGACAGGTCGTGCAGCGTGAAATGATTGTCGATGGACTGGTCGGTATCGCCAACGGTGATAACCCGCGCATCATCGAGAGCCGTCTTCTGAGCTACGTCTTTTAAACCATGGCGCGCCGCAAACGCCCGGAGGAGCACGACAACCACGAGCGTTGGCTGGTTTCGTATGCTGATTTCATAACTCTCCTGTTTGCCTTCTTCGTGGTGATGTACGCCTTGTCGACGGTCAATGAGGGTAAGTACCGCATTCTGAGCAATTCAATGGTCAGTGCCTTCCGTAACGTGCCAATCAATGCCTCGTCGGACTTGCCGGTCGTCGTGCCGCCGCCGATCCTGGCACTGCCGAAACCGAGCGCGGCGGTTAAAGCACAGGATGCCGTCAAACAAAAACAGCGTGAGAAAATGCGCAATGTCGCCAAAGACATTCTGGAGGTCATGGCGCCGCTCATCGAGCAAGGCAAGGTGCGGGTTCTTGAAACAAGCCGTGGTGTGACTATCGAGATCAACGATAGCATCCTGTTTTCACCCGGACAGGCGCTTTTGCAGCCCGCTTTGATCAAGGCCATGCGCGCGATTGCAGATGTACTGGCGCCAACAGATTTCCCGATTACCATCGAAGGGCACACCGACAACGTGCCGATCAAGACCGCGCAGTTCCCCTCCAATTGGGAACTCTCGGCAGTACGCGCAACGACGG
The DNA here is from genome assembly GCF_029255185.1 of Propionivibrio sp. Classification (GTDB taxonomy): domain Bacteria; phylum Pseudomonadota; class Gammaproteobacteria; order Burkholderiales; family Rhodocyclaceae; genus Propionivibrio. The sequence continues at coordinate 59,011 of NZ_JAPUVO010000129.1, read as the reverse complement.
TTCTACGCCTGTTCTCGGATTCCGGCGTGGCCGGCGACCGGTTGACGGCAATCGGCTACGCCGACACCCGTCCGGTTGAACCCAATCTGCTGGCCGATGGTCGCGCGCGTAACCGCCGGGTAACGATTCTTATCGACTCAGTGGTTCCGGAGAAAGGGAAAGAGGTCGATATTGAAGCTCAACAGCGGACCTTGCCCTAGAAAACTAGACGGAGTGGTTGATGCGTCTGGGGCCTGCCACTTTCGACTGGCCGTCAGGGCCATAAAGATCCAGCGAGTTGTTTCCGCCCTGCAAGGCTTCGAGCGCCTTTGCGTTGTATTGCATGCGAATATGGATCAACTCGCCGTTCATGGTATTCAATTCGCGGGCCTCTCTGGCCTGGGACAGAATCGTGGACCATGCCTTGGCAGCGGTTTCATCAGCGGGATGTTCAGCACACCAGGCTTCCACTCCGGCGCGGTCGGCGCCAAATCCATGCCTAGCCAGCGTGCCGTTGCGTTGCGTAGCTAGAGCATTCAATCGGCTGGCAAGTTGCAGCTTTTCTTCTGCATAGGCGGGAAGCTCATCGGTGTTCCCGCTGCTTAAGGAAGCCTGTTCCAGCTTGAGCAGGGCGATAAATTGACCCACCGCTTCTACTTCAGCCACCAACGTTTGCCGAAGGGCGGAAATTTCAGTGCTTGCGACCAAAATTAAGCCCGACGTTGCGAGTCCACAAGCTGCCGGGCGGAACTGATCAGGTGGTCGGCAATGGCGCCGGCGTTGATCGTGAAGTGACCGTCCGAGATGGCCTGCTTGATTTCGGAAACGCGCGCCGCATCGAAGGATTGCACGTCATCCGGCGCGCTCAACTGGGCGGAAAGGACGCTCAACTGAACATCATCCGCATTTGCCGAGCTTGTTTTGCCGGTGGAATGTGCACCTTGCGCACGTGTCTCTTTCATCAGGGGTGCACCTGCGGGTTTGCTCGAACTCTCGATCTTCATGGCAATGCCTCTAATGGTTTTCTACTTACACGTGCTAACGGCGTAAAACAGGCGGACTTTAACACCTTTTTACTCAGTTGGAGACTTCCACAATTCCGCCAGGCCGGGCAATGCCGCTGACGGTTTGCCCGGAGGCGGTGCGAACCTGAACAAGTTGGCCTGCGGCGGCATTGTTGAGTGCTTTGCCCTCGCTGCTGACGCTAAATCCGTGGCCATTCGAGACAGTCTTAATACTCTGTCCCTGTTGTACAGCCCAAGGTGTGATCAACTGGTCGCTGCGTAGGGCTTGGCCGGCAGAAAATCCATTTTTCACTGTTTTTCCGATGGCTTGTGACGGATCGGTGATGATGTTTGCCGGCAGTGTGGAGAGATCGCCACTGCGAACAACAATGTCTGCGGCGCCCAGTACATAGCCGGCAGGCATCGTTCGTGCGGAAATTAGGTAGTTGCCGCTAACGTTAACCTGTACCTGAACATAGACTGTCCAGCTTGATGGGCCAAGACAGCGAACGCCAACGGTTGATTTCCCCCAGAGCTTACCGCCCACTGGAAGAAAAGGCTCGAAGGCGCTGCACGGTGTGAGTTGGGTACGCGGATCAAGCGGGGCAATACTGTAGCTGATTTTGCCTGGCAAACCCTGCGTTTGGATGCGCAGATAGTCGTCCAGGGCGCCATAGAGGGCATTCTGTGCGTAGGACAGCAGGGGTGTTAGAAGCAAGAGGCAAAGAATGCCGAAAAACTTGTGCTGTAGATGACTTGAGAAAAGAGAGTTCATGGCGCTATTTTGCCCTATCGCGGCGTCTTAGCGTAACAATCCCGTACCCCTAGGTTTAGGATGCCGACCGGCAATATTTGCCGATCGCCCGGCAGAAGTCTCCTTTAATGCGGTTACGGACTGTGTGCGGGGTAAGGTTTTGATCCGTTACCGGTGTCGAATAGGTTATGGCATGAGAATTGCTTAAAGTCTGGTGTGCCAGTCAAACCGGAGTCATCGTGGTCAACAGAATCGATAGTGCACTTTCCTTTCAGCAACTGGCCCTGAGTTTGCGCGCTCATCGGCAGCAGATTCTGGCGGGCAATATTGCCAATGCCGATACGCCCAACTACAAAGCGCGTGACTTTGATTTTTCAACAGCGCTCAAAGAGGCGGTGGCGGGTCGCAATGGCGGCGGCCTGGCGCTGGTCACTACGGCAACGGGGCATTTGCCGGGTAGTGCAGAGGCGGGGCCGGCGCGGCTTATGTACCGTACTCCGACGCAAGCTAGCGTCGACGGAAATACCGTCGATATGGATGTTGAGCGTGCCCAGTTTTCCGAGAACGCCGTGCAGTATGAGGCCGGTCTGGCCTTTATTTCGCAGCAGATCAAAACGTTGATGGCCGCGGCGCAAGGATAATCATTATGAGTGTATTCAACGTTTTTCATATTGCCGGAAGCGCCCTCTCGGCGCAGGCCATGCGTCTTAACACCGTGGCCAGCAACCTGGCCAACGCAGACAGCATCGCCGGTCCGGATGGCAAACCCTACCGCGCCAAGCAAGTCGTTTTTGAGGCCACGCCAATGAATGGCCAGGCCGGGCAGGGGGTGCGCGTCAAACAGGTGGTCGAGGACGCCAGCCCTGGGAGAATGGTTTTTGACCCGCGCAATCCGGCGGCAGACGAAAAGGGCTATGTGATGATGCCGAACGTGAGTGTGGTTGATGAAATGGTCAACATGATTTCAGCCTCGCGTTCGTATCAGACGAATGCCGAAGTCATGAATACCGCCAAGCAGTTACTGCTTAGGACGCTGACGCTCGGCCAGTAATTACAGAATACACAGGACACAGGAGAATCACATGACAGCCGTGCAATCGACAACTTCCGCTAGCGATCTTTACGCTTCGATCAACGCCGCCAATGCAAAAGGCAGCACGACGGCGGCCACGACCTCGACCACGCAAGAGGCGCAGGATCGCTTCCTCAAGCTGCTGGTGACGCAGCTGAAAAATCAGGATCCTCTGAACCCCATGGATAACGCCCAGATGACCAGCCAACTGGCGCAGATGAGTACGGTTTCCGGTATCGAGAAACTCAATACGACGCTCAACTCGCTGGTCGATAGCGCTGGCAGCAGTCAGTCGATGCAGGCTGCGGGAATGATCGGCAAGAGCGTGCTGGTTTCCGGTGCGCAACTCTCCTTGGCCAGAGGGCAGGCCTATGGTGGGGTTAACCTGTCTGGAGCGGCCGATCAGGTGAAGCTGAGCATTTTCAATTCAGCCGGGCAGGTGATTCAGACACAGAATCTTGGCGCGCGTGATGCCGGAGTTTTCAACTTTGCCTGGGACGGTAAGACCGACGCGGGAACGACTGCGGCAGATGGCATTTACAAGTTTTCAGTCAGCGCCACGCAAGGTGGAAACAAGCTCGTGACGGATCCGCTGCAGATTGGCACAGTTTCTGCTCTTGTCAGGTCGGGCAGCGGATTCCTTCTGGATCTGGGTGCTCTCGGAACAGTCGATTTCAAGAACGTGCAACAGATTCTCTAAAATCAGGAGTATCAAATGTCATTCCAACAGGGTTTGAGCGGACTTAACTCGGCGGCCAAGGGGCTGGATGTAACCAGCAACAACATTGCCAACTCGTCAACCGTTGGCTTCAAATCGGCAGCGGCGCACTTTGCCGATGTCTATGCCAACTCGCTTTCCGGTTCAGGCGCTTCGCAGGTTGGCATCGGTACGACAACGATGGCCGTCCAGCAGAGTTTCACGCAGGGCAATGTGACGACGAGCAATAACCCTCTTGACATCGCGATTAATGGCGGCGGTTTTTACCGCATGAGCACCAACGGCACGATCACCTACAGTCGTAACGGTCAGTTTCACCTGGACAAGAACGGTTTTGTTGTCGATGATCGTGCCCGGGTGCTGACCGGATATCCGGTCGATGCCTCGACCGGCAGGGTGGTCCAGTCCTCACCGGTTGAGTTGCAACTGGACTCTGGCGATCAGCCCCCCGTTGCCACGGGGTCCGGGGTTGGCGCCTCGCCGGGGGTGAAGGCCAATGTTAACCTGGACTCGCGCGCGACCACGACGACCTGGATTCCTGCCAACCTCGGTTCGGCCGGACCTCCGGTAGTTCCTGCCGACACCGTGTGGTCACCTAGTCCGGCGACCTATAACTGGTCGACCGCCCTGTCGATTTATGACAGTCTGGGCAATGGACATACCCTGTCGCTGTACGCGGTCAAGACAGTCAATCCCAGGGAGTGGCAGATTCACGCGAATGTTGATGGTACGACCGATCGGGAGGTGACGCTGACCGGCTCGACGCTGACCTTTGATACTTCGGGGTCGCTGGTCGGTTCCAGCGTCGTCAATGCCTCGATCGACCTTGCCGCCGTCATGACGGATCTGGGCAAGGTGAATAGCGCGGCAAGCCCTCTGGCCTTCACCATTGACTTTGCCGGTAGCTCGCAATACGGCAGCCCCTTTGGCGCTAACCGTCTTGAGCAGGATGGGTACACCTCGGGGCGCCTGACCGGGGTCAGCGTCGCCGGTGATGGCGTCCTGCGCGGCAACTACAGCAACGGCCAGGCACGCGATCTGGGGCAGGTGGTCCTGGCCGGTTTTACCAACCCGAATGGCCTGAGCTCGCTGGGTGCCAACCAATGGTCGGAAACTGCGGCGTCCGGCGCGGCGCTAGTCGGCGCGCCTGGAAGCGCAAGCCTTGGCGTTCTGCAAGCGGCAGCGATTGAGGAGTCGAATACCGACTTGACAGCCGAGTTGGTCAATATGATCACCCAGCAACGCAACTATCAGGCTAACGCGCAATCGATCAAAACCCAGGATCAGATCCTGCAGACGCTGGTCAACCTACGCTGATCGTGCGGCGCTCGGAAAAGGATAGCGTGCTATGGATCGACTGATCTACACGGCAATGACCGGCGCCAAGCACGCCTTCCTGCAACAGGCCGGCGTTGCGCAAAATCTGGCCAATGCCTCGACGACCGGTTACCGGGCCATGGAACACCGCTTCCGTGCTGTACCAATACAGGGCGAAGGTGCGCCGACGCGGGCTTTCGTTGTTGATGCTTCGGTGGCCAATGCGTTCGACCAGGGACCAATGCTGACGACCGGGCGGCCGCTGGATGTGGCCATTCAAGGGGCCGGCTGGATTGCGGTGGAAGCCCTTGACGGGCGCGAGGCCTATACCCGCGCCGGAAACCTGCAGATCAACGTCAACGGGCAATTACAGACTGCCGGTGGCCTTAACGTGCTGGGCGACGGTGGGCCGCTGGCCATTCCGCCGGACAACAGAATCACGATCGCAGCGGACGGAACGATTTCAGCCGTCCCTCTTTTCGGTACACCGAACAACGTTAGCGTGGTCGGCCGCATCAAGCTGGTCAACCCGCCGGAAAATGAATTGGCTCGCGGTGACGATGGTCTTTTCCGCGCCAGGGGCGGAGAGCCCGCCGCGCTTGATGAAACCGTAAAAATCGCATCCGAAACGCTGGAAGGCAGTAACGTCAATCCGGTCGACGCCATGGTCAGCATGATTAGTCTGGCCCGCCAGTTCGAGATGCAGATCAAGATGCTACAGACGGCCGACGCCAATGCCAGCAAGGCCAGCCAGATTCTTTCGATGAACGCCTGACAGGACTAGAACACATGATCCGTTCCCTCTGGATTGCCCGTACCGGCCTGGATGCCCAGCAAACAAGCCTGGACGTGATCGCCAACAATCTGGCCAATGTCAGTACCAACGGCTTCAAGCGTGCACGACCGGTGTTCGAGGATTTGCTCTATCAAACCCTGCGCCAGCCGGGAGCACAGTCTTCGCAGTCAACGCAGATTCCCTCCGGGCTGCAACTCGGTACCGGTGTGCGACCCATATCGACGGCAAGTATTTTCACCCAGGGCGCGTTACAGCAAACCGGCAATTCTCTGGATTTGGCGGTCAATGGTGCCGGCTTCATTCAAGTCCTGCTGCCCGATGGCACAACAGCTTATACGCGAGATGGCTCTTTCCAGAAGGACAATCAGGGGCAGGTGGTGACTTCCAGCGGTTATGCGGTGCAGCCGAGCATTACCATTCCGGCCAATGCCTTGACCATCACCATCGGCACCGACGGCGTTGTGTCTGTCACCCAGTCGGGATCGACGGCCATCACTCAGGTCGGTAGCTTGCAATTGGCCACCTTCATCAATGAGGGGGGCTTGCAGAGGATTGGCGAGAATCTCTTTCTGGAAACGGCGTCGAGTGGAACGCCGACACCGACTACGCCGGGAACCAATGGTTCGGGAATCATCGTGCAAAATTATGTGGAGACGTCGAACGTCAACGTTGCCGAGGAACTGGTGAGCATGATCCAGACCCAGCGCGCTTACGAGCTCAATTCCAAGGCGGTATCGACCTCCGACCAGATGCTCGCGCGCCTGACGCAGTTGTAAAGGAGTAACGATGAGAAACTGGCCATATCTGGTTCTTGCCGGCGGGCTGCTCGGCGCTTGCACCACGGTGCCGCCGACCAATGTGCATCAACCAATGACCGCCCGTCCGGCGCCGCGAACGGAAAGCCTGGCGGCCACCGGCAGTATCTTTCAGGCCGGCGTATCGCGAACCTTGTTCGAAGATCGGCGTGCGCGCTACGTTGGCGATACGATGCACATTGCCATCGCCGAAACCACCTCAGCGTCGACCAAGTCAAATACCAAGGCCAGTCGTGACACCAGCATCAGCGCGGCGGTGCCGACCATCACCGGCTTGCCGGGTAAACCCTTCCAGGGCATGGGTTTGTCGGCAACCGGCTCGAACAGCCTTGATGGCAAAGGCGAAGCGGCTGCCAACAACGTCTTTACTGGGACCATCACGGTTACCGTGATTGAAGTCCTGCCCAACGGCAACCTTCTGGTTTCAGGTGAAAAACAAGTGTCTATCGGTGCTGGCACTGAGTTTATTCGACTGTCCGGGATCGTTAACCCGTATTTCATCAACTCGGCGAATACGATTAGTTCGGGGAATGTTGCTGACGCGCGCATTGAGTACAAGGAGAGCGGTGTCATCAGCGAGGCGCAGGTCATGGGTTGGCTGGCGCGATTCTTCCTAAGCGTCCTGCCTTTCTGAGGAGTCTGTCGTGATCAGCATACGAAGCGGCAAATTCTGGCGTCTTGCGGCAATTCTTGCCTGTTGCCTCTTGCCGCTCATTAGCGGCTCCGCCTGGGCGGATCGGATCAAGGATCTGGCCTCGGTACAAGGCGTTCGCAACAACCAACTGGTGGGTTACGGGCTGGTGGTTGGACTGGATGGTACGGGTGACCAAACCACGCAGACGCCTTTTACGACACAAAGCATTATCAACATGCTGGCGCAACTGGGAACGACCCTGCCGACAAGCCAATCACTGCAACTGAAGAACGTTGCTGCGGTGATGATCACCACCAACCTGCCGCCGTTTGCGCGAATCGGCCAGCAGATCGATATTACCGTCTCGTCAATGGGGAACGCCAAGAGTTTGCGCGGCGGTACCCTGGTGATGACACCGCTCAAGGGGGCTGACGGGCAGATTTATGCTCAGGCGCAGGGTAATCTGATGGTTGGCGGCGTCGGGGCAACGGCGGCCGGGAGCAAAGTCGTGATCAACCACCTGCTGGCTGGCCGCATTATTGCGGGGGCGACGGTCGAGCGTGAGGTGCCGACAGCGCTGGGACAGGGCCCCTTCGTTCATTACGAGATGGGCACGAGTGACTTTGGTACCACGCAGCGTGTGGTGGACGTGATCAACCGCGAGATGGGATCAGGCACGGCGCAGGCGGTCGATGGGCGACTGATTCGCGTTAATGCCCCTGAGGAAGCCCATGCCCGTGTGGCGTTCATGGGGCGAATCGAGAATCTTGAAGTACAACCGATGAAATCGATGGCCAAGGTCATTGTGAACCCACGCAATGGTTCGGTAGTGATGAATCAGATGGTTACCATCGAATCCTGCGCCATCGCCCATGGCGCGCTGTCGATAGTGGTCAAAGGCGAGGAGCAAGTCAGTCAGCCCAATGCATTTGCCGGTGGTCAGACGGTGACAAGCACGCAGTCCGAGATTGAAATAAAGCAAGGTAGCGGGGCGCTGATGCCCTTGAAGGCTGGCGCCAACCTTTCCGACGTGGTCAAGGCGATCAATGCACTTGGTGCGAATCCGCAGGACTTGATATCGATCCTGCAGGCAATGAAGGCGGCGGGAGCACTGCGCGCTGATTTGGAAGTGATTTGAATCTGCAACAATTTCTGGCGCGATAATTGCTTGGATTCAGCTATGAAAGCTGAAGACCTCAACGCCAACCATTTTGTCCTTGATCTGAAGGCGACGGCAGATCTGCGCGTCAAGCTCAAGCAGGATCCCCAGGGTGGTTTGAAACAGGCGGCGCAGCAGTTTGAAGGCATGTTGCTGCAAATGATGCTCAAGAGCATGCGCGACGCGACTCCCCAGGACGGACTGATGGACAGTGATCAGACCCGTTTCTTCACTTCCATCATGGATCAACAACTGGCGCAGAACCTTTCGACACAGGGCAAGCTGGGTTTTGCCAAGCTGATCGAGCAGCAACTGGGGCGCAACCAGGTTTCGGGTGCGCCGCTTGATTCGGCGGCCGCGCTTGAAACGCTGCAACAGACCTTGGTTGCGCGACAAACGGCAAATTCTGCCGTTGCCTTGGGTGGCGGCGCCGAACGAGTACGCAGTGCCGTCACGACAGGCAAGGACCTTACAGCGTCTGTGGGGGCTTCCAGCAGCGCCAGCGAGTTTGTCAATCGCATCTGGCCGTACGCCGTCGAGGCGTCAAGCGCCATCGGTGTGCCGGCGCAATTTCTGGTCGCGCACTCGGCACTGGAGAGCGGCTGGGGCAAGAGCGAGATTCGTTCTGCCGACGGTTCGCCAACCTACAACCTGTTTGGCGTCAAGGCCGGACGCAACTGGCAGGGGGCGTCGGTCGAGGTGCCGACCACCGAATACGTGAATGGTGTGGCGCAGACTTCAAGCGAAAAATTCCGGGTATATGGCTCATATGCCGAGTCCTTCCGTGATTACGCGAATCTCATTAAGAACAATCCACGTTTTTCATCTGTGCTTGGCCAGCAGGACGGCACACAGTTTGCCCAATCACTTCAGCAGTCGGGGTATGCCACTGACCCCATGTATGCTGACAAGCTTGGCCGGATCATCAGCGGCAGCACTTTGCGTCAGGCAATGGCAGGTTAGCGTGCTGACCTTAATATTCTTGCAGAATTGCCGATAACGTCAGAGAACAGGAGTTAGCATCATGAGTACAGGACTACTAAGTTCGGCAATTTCCGGTATGCAATCGGCACAGGTCGCCTTGCAGACGGCAGAGCACAATATCAGCAATCAGAACACACCAGGTTTTAACCGGCAGCGCATCGTTCAGGCGACCAATATCGCCATGAGCACCGGGGCTGGATTCATCGGCCAGGGCGCACATGTGTCTACGGTCGAACGCATGTACAGCGGTTTCCTGAACAATCAGGTCAACCGTGCGCAGACCACCAGTAGCGAACTTGATACCTATTACACGCAGATTGCGCAAATCGACAACATGCTTGCCGACCCGAATGCCGGCCTGTCACCGGCCTTGCAGGGGTTCTTTCAGGGCGTGCAGCAGGTCGCGGCGAATCCCGCCCAGTTGCCCGCACGGCAGGCCATGATTTCTTCGGCGCAGGCTTTAGTTGCCCGTTTTAAGGGGCTCAATGACCGCCTCAGTCAAATGCATGACGATATCAATACCCAACTTGGGGCGCAGGTTGGGGCGGTTAATTCGTATGCTCAGCAGATTGCCGATCTGAATGGGAGCATCATCGTTGCCCAGTCGGCGATCAACCAGCCGGCAAACGACCTGCTCGATCAGCGCGACCAATTGGTGAGCGAATTAAATAAGCTGGTCAGTGTCACGACGACGACCAACCGCGATGGAAGCTTCAACGTCTTCTTTGGCACCGGCCAGCAGTTGGTTGTCGGCACGCAAGTGATCACCATGACGGTCGAGCCTTCAGTTGCCGACCCGAGTAAATTTACGGTGGGACTGAGCAGCGGGAACGGCAATCAGGAATTGCCTGAAGCGCTGATTACTGGCGGCAGTATCGGGGGCCTGCTTAAGTTTCGCAGCGAGTCGCTGGATCGGACAACCAACGATCTGGGCCGGAATGCGGCTTCACTGGCCTTGACCTTCAACGCGCAGAATGCCCTGGGCCAGGATTTGCTGGGTCAGGCCGCGGGTGATGCCGGTTTTGCTGCCGACGTCTTCACGCTCTCACAGCCTACGGCAACGGCCAATGGCCGGAATGGTGGTACGGCCGTGCTAACGTTGGCTTTGGTTACGCCGCCACCAATAGACGGCGCCTACACCCTGGCGCAACCGCTGGTTCCCGTGGATCCGCTTAAACCTTTCGAATTGACCAGACAATCAGATGGTAAAACCTGGAACAATGCGACCTTGGCGGGCCTTTCAGCGGCTGTTCTGAGCAGCGAGGGGCTTGACCTGTCCGGTGCGAGTGTGGCGCTCGGAGCATCGACACAAGTTTTTAGCGCAGCGGCAACGGGCACCAACTTTTACACAAAGCTAACGAATTCTGACTATCGCCTGTCTTACGACGGCACCACTCTGGAATACACCGTGCAGCGTTTGTCTGATGGCAAGTCGTGGAACGATACTTCGCTGCCAGCCTTGTCGACGACTGTTGCAAATAGCGAGGGGTTTTCTATCTCGCTGGCCTCGGGAGCGATAGCGGGTGGCGACTCTTTCTTGATCAAGCCCGTCGCCGACGCGGCCAAAAACATGGCGGTCAATCCGACGGTGGCCGGGGATGCGCGGCTGCTTGCCGCCGCCGCGCCTTTCCGTACCGCTACGGCCAGCGCGAACACCGGTTCGGGAAAGATTTCGGCCGGGCAGGCGGCTTTTGGTTTCAGTACCGCATCAATAGATGCCAGCGGGGTGACGATCAAATACGACAGCGCCACCGATACGCTACGTTTCACCAATGTGCTGCCGGCCGGGGCGAATATTTCTGTGACGACAGGCGGCGTGACGACAGTTTATCCGTCAGGCTCACTGGCCATAGACTATACCTCAGGTGCGCAAATTTCATTTGCTGGTGTCAGCTTCCAGATCAGCGGCAACCTTAATAACAACGACACATTCACCGTGGGCAAGAATACTGCCGGGGTGTCCGATGGGCGTAATGCGCTGGCGCTTGGCCAGCTTCAAACGCAGAGCACGATGTCGGGAAAAACGGCAAGCTACCAAAGCGCCTATGCCCAACTGGTCAGCGATGTAGGCAACAAGGCGAGGCTGGTTTCGGTGACCGGAGAGGCCCAGCAGGCTCTGGTGAAGCAGTCGCAAGCGGCACGCGAGGGGCTGTCAGGCGTCAATCTTGATGAAGAAGCAGCCAATTTGATCCGCTATCAGCAGGCTTATCAGGCTGCGGCCAAGTCATTGCAGATTGGCACCAACTTGTTCGACACCTTGTTGGGAATAATGAATTAAGAGGTTTTCCATGCGAATCAGTACCAGTCAAATCTTTGATGCCGGTGCCTTGGGCATCCAGAACGGCCAGAGCAGTCTATATAAGCAGCAGAACCAGATGTCGACCGGGCGTCGGGTGCTGACGCCGCAGGATGATCCTGTTGCCGCAGCACAAGCCCTGGTGGTAACGCAAACTCAGGGCGTGAATGCGCAATACATTCAAAATCAGGGGCAGGCAACGAGTCAACTCGGGATGGTTGATAGCCAACTGACCTCTCTGGTTGACCTGCTGCAAAATGTACGTGAGCGCGTGGTTCAGGCGGGGAATACAACCTTGGCCCAAAGTGACCGTGCGGCGATTGCCACCGAGCTTGACTCGCGCCTATCCGAGATGCTGGGAATCGCCAATAGCGATAACGGTGTCGGTGAATATCTGTTTTCAGGATACCGGGGAAACGTGCTTCCCTTCGCCGTTGATACGACGCTCGGCGTAAGCCCGCCAGCAGCGAGCGCTTCGATCGGGTATTTTGGTGATGAGGGTGAGCGCTTGCTACAGGTCTCGTCCTCACGCCAGATGGCGATCAGCGTCGCCGGCAGCGATCTTTTCATGACTGCCAAAAAGGGAAACGGAACCTTTGTTCCTGCGAACGGTGGAAATGTAGGTGCCGCCATCACCGTCAAAGATCCACTGTCTACCGTCGCCACTGACTCAGGTACGGTCGTTGATCGGCAGCAATGGGCGGCGGCATTGGCTAACCCGTTGGCCGGCCAGCCACTTCAGATTATCTTTGCCGACCCAACACACTACGGTATTTACGACCCCGTCTCCACGTTAACGACCGGGCCGCTTCTCTATACGTCCGGCGCCGCGATTCCACTGATCACGGGTTCAACGCCAGCGGTAGATTTTTCTGCGCAGGTCGTTGTTACAGGAGTTCCGGTTGCTGGGGATACGATTACGATTAGCCCGAGTTCCAACCACGGGACTGCCACCGTTGATGCTGGATCGGTGCTCGATTATCAGAAATGGGCCGCAGCGGTGAATGACACCAATGCCGGCTTGCCGGTTGAGATTCGCTTTTCCCTGGACTTTTCCTCAGTTCCGACAGGCGTGTTGAGCTATGGTATTTACGATCCGGTCGGCGGGCTGACGGCATTGAAACCCTATACCTCAGGGCAGGAAATCCAACTGGTCACGAACAACGGGGTGGATTTTGGTTCGCAGCTTATGGTCAGCGGACAGCCGGCTGTCGGCGATACCTTTACGGTGACGCCCAGCACCAACCAGAGCCTGTTTCAGACCATGCAGAATCTGGTTGGCATTTTGCGCAACCCCGTCGGGGCAGGGTACACCTCGACACAGTTTGCAAATGACCTGGGTGCCGAGTTGACAAATATCAATCAGGCCTTCGATAACGTTGCCAGGGTGCAAGCGATTGTCGGGACCAGGATGCAGGAGATCGATTCACTGGGCAACTCAGCGTCGGACCTGGATGTTCAATACCAGGCCACCTTGTCGAGCCTGCAGGACCTTGATTACGCCAAGGCCATCTCAGATTTCATGAGCCAGAAAATGAATCTGGAAGCGGCACAACAATCCTTTGCCAAGATCAGCAGTTTGAGCCTGTTCAATTACCTGTGAGGGGCGACGTGTATAGTGCGCGAATTTTTTCAGCACTCTTGGTTGGGTTATTGATCGCTGCCTGTGAATCGACACAAACAGTTATTCCAAAAACCGGATCGATCGTTCCCGATGCCGTATTCCAACTCACGCCGACCACTGCCGTGACTCTGGATACCGTGCTTGCCGCTGCGGCAGCGGGCGCACTGATCTACGTGGTCTATGATCCTCTAGCGCCAAACTGGAGTATCGAGGAAAGGCTGCTCAACAAAGATACCTATTTGCTGTCGCTGCGGGCCAAGAGTTTCCGTACCGGCGGTGACGGCGAGGCGATCCAGATCGTCAAGCGACGTGCCTTGCAGCTTCAGCGCGAAAAGGGCTACGCTGGCTATCGCATTCTTGATTACTCGGAAGGCATCGAATCAAGTACCCCACTGACGCACCGTGTTTCCGAGGGAACCATACAACTGGTCAAAACTCAGCTTTCCCCGATGCGTTAGTTACTGGCTACGAAATAGCCGAGCATCGATTGCAGTCCGAACTCGAACAGTTGTTGCAGCGGCGCATTCAGATACGATAGGCTGAACAGCAGGGCGGCAAAGCCCAACACAATGGTTACCGGAAAACCGATGACCATGAGATTGAGCTGTGGTGCCACACGCCCGAGGACGCCCAGGGCAATATTAGTGATCAGCAGCGCGACGACCACTGGCAGCGCCAATAAAACTCCGGAAGAAAAAATGAGCCCCCCGGCATTGGCAATGTTCGACCAGCTTCCGCTGGCGGCTGCCCCAAGGCCTATGGGCAGGATCGTAAAGCTACGTACCAGCGTGGCAATGACCATCAGATGGCCGTTGATGGCCATGAAAATCAGCAAGGCGAGCATGCCCAAGAACTCTGAAATGACCGGGGTCTGGGACGCGCTCTGCGGGTCATAGGCGGTCGCGAAACCCAGCCCCATCTGGTTGCTAATCATGGTGCCGGCCAGATCGATGGCGCTGAATACCAGGCGCATGGCAAAGCCCATGGCCAAGCCAATGATCATTTGCTCGGCTAGGATTAGCAGGCCAAGTCCGGAAGCGGGATCCATCGAAGGAATGCTTGGCAAGGCGGGGGTGATGGCCATGGCGATGGCCAGCCCGAGCAGAAGGCGCACCAGCGGCGTTAGTCCGGCATTATTGAATGGCGGAGCGGCGACCAGGAGCGCGAGGATCCGTGCCAGCGGAAAGAAAAAGGCGACGACCCAGGCGTTGATTTCGACAGAGCTCAGGCTGATCATGGGCCGTTCAGCCGATGATCTGGGGAATGCTCTCAAAGAGCCGGCGGATGTAATCGACCATCATCTGTAGCATCCAGGGTCCGGCCAGGATCAGCACCAGGAACATGCCAACCAGTTTGGGGATGAACGAAAGCGTCTGTTCGTTGATCTGCGTCGCAGCCTGAAAAATACTAATGACCAAGCCGATCACGAGTGCTGACAGCAGCAGTGGTCCGGACAGGATTAAGGTCATCTCGATGGCCTGACGGCCAATATTCATGACCAGTTCGGGAGTCACGTTGCAAAACTCATGACCAGCGAACCGAGCAGCAGATGCCAGCCATCGACAAGTACAAAAAGCATCAGCTTGAACGGCAAAGACACCATGACCGGCGACATCATCATCATGCCCATCGACATCAGTACACTGGCGACCACCATGTCGATGATCAGAAAGGGAATAAAGATGATGAAACCGATCTGGAAGGCGGTTTTCAACTCGCTGGTGACGAAGGCCGGAATCAGCACACGCATCGGGATATCGCTCGCTGACTCCAGGGTGGGCAGTTTGGTCAGCCGGGCAAAGAGGCCAATGTCGGCTTCGCGTGTTTGTTTCAGCATGAAGCCACGCAGCGGTATTGCGCCACGTTCAAGCGCCTGGGCGAACGTGATGCGGTTCTCGGCAAGCGGCTGGTAGGCGTCGACATAAATCTTGTCCAGAACCGGGGCCATGATGAAAAAAGTCAGAAACAAGGAGAGGCCGATCAGAACCTGATTGGGCGGCGAGGTTTGTGTGCCCAGTGCGTGTCGCAACAAGGAAAGCACAATGATGATGCGGGTAAATCCGGTCATCATCAAGAGGGCGGCAGGGATGAAGGTCAGTGCCGTCAGCGTAACCAGCGTTTGCACGGAGAGCGTGTAGGTCTGACTGCCGCCAGCGCCGGGGGTGCTGGTCAGCGCTGGCAAGCCGCCGGCCTGGGCCCAGGCCGCCAGCGGTGAGAACAGCAGGAGCAGAGCGACTGGCATGAGCCAGCGGGTGTGTTTATTTATTTTCATTCTTGCGCTCGCTCATCTGCTTGAGCCATTGGCCAAAGGGCTTCTCGCTACCGGAGGCAGGCAGTTCGCCTTTGGCCAGGGTGTGCAGCGTTTTGATCTGCCCCGGGACAATGCCGACGACCAGCCAGGTATTGCCGATTTCGACGAGGACGATTCGTTCCCGGGTGCTGAGCATCAGGCCGCCAACAATGCGCAGGGGGCCGTTGTTGCCAAAACTGTGTCCGCCGTTGAGCTTACGCAGAAAATAGGCGCCAAAGAACAGGATGCCGATAATCAGCGTCAGGCCGAGCAGCATTTGCACTATTGCTGCACCGGATACGCCGGGCGCTTCGACACCGGAGGTCTGGGCAAAGGTGCGCGCCGAAAGCAGGGCAAGCAGCAGCACGCAGAGGCCGCGGGTAAAACGAGGAGGCAATCGGTAGTATCGAATCAAGGCAGTCGGCCAGTGTCCATTCTGGCCGCTATCTTAAAGCATGCGTACGTAAGGTGAAACCTTGATGCGAATCTAAATCTAGCGTCCAACCTTCCGCATGCGTTCGGAGGGGGTGATGATGTCAGTCAGACGGATGCCGAATTTGTCGTTGACCACCACGACTTCGCCTTGCGCGATGAGTGTGCCATTGACAAAGACCCCCATCGGTTCACCGGCCATCGCATCAAGTTCAACGACTGAGCCATGGGCCAGTTGCAGCAGGTTCTTGATGGTGATTTTTGTTCTGCCCAGTTCGACGGCCATCTGAACCGGGATGTCCAGAATCATGTCGAGTTCATTCATCATTTCAGCCTTGCCGCCGGTCTCGCTAAAGGCGGGAAATATCTGAGCCGGCTTGGCTGCCGGTGCGGCTTCGGCAATCGCCTGCTCGGCCATCGCTGCGGCCCAATCGTCTTCAGCGCTTGGCTCTGTAGCGTTCGGAGTTTCGTCAGTCATGATGTCCCTTTCAGAGCGACTTCCTCGCTCTCCGACGTTATGAATCGTTCGATCTTGAGTGCGAATTGTCTTCCTTGCTGCCCATAACGGCATTCCATCAGCGGAATATTGTCCACGCTAGCAACAATGGTTTCGGGGATGGTAATCGGAATGATGTCGCCGGCCTTCATCTTGAGAATCTGGTCAAGGGTGACCGTGGTCGCGGCGAGCTGTGCGGTGATTTCGACTTCGGCATCTTTGAGTTGCTTGCGCAGCATGACGATCCAGCGTTGATCGGTCGACAACTGGTCGCTTTGCATCGAGCTGTAGAGTAAGTCGCGGATCGGTTCAATCATTGAGTAGGGGAAGCAAATGTGCATGTCCGCTGCCGTTCCACCAAATTCCAGCGAGAACGTCGTCGAAATGACGATCTCGGACGGGGTGGCAATGTTGGCAAACTGCGAATTCATCTCGGAGCGGATGTATTCGAAGGAAAGGTCATATACCGGTTTCCACGAGCGGGAGTATTCCTTGAAGATAACGCCCAACAGCCCCTGAATGATGCGTTGTTCGGTCGGCGTGAAATCACGGCCTTCGACACGGGTATGGAAGCGACCGTCGCCGCCAAACATGTTGTCAACGACGAGAAAAACCAAGTTAGGGTCGAGAACGAAAAGCGAAGTGCCACGCAGCGGCTTGGCTGCAACTAGATTCAAATTGGTCGGCACCACCAGATTGCGTATGAATTCGCTATATTTTTGCACCCGGATCGGACCTACCGAGATGTCAGTCGTCCGATGCATGTAGTTGAACAACCCGATACGCAGATAGCGGGCGAATCGCTCGTTGACCAGTTCGAGCGTCGGCATGCGTCCGCGGACGATACGTTCCTGCGTTCCCAGGTTGTAGGGACGAGCGCCATCGACACTCGCATCGACGGCTTCAAGTTCGTCTGTTTCGCCGGAGACGCCCTTAAGTAGCGCGTCAACCTCGTCCTGGGAAAGAAAGTCGGTGGCCATTGCCGCTTATTGAATGATGAACGAGGTAAATAACACTTCCCTGATCGGGCCTTCGCCTGCCTTGACGCCCGGTTCAAGAATTTCATTGATCAAGTCACGCACTTCGTCGGCCAGGGTTTCCTTGCCTTCTTTGGTGATCAACTCAGTGGCCTTTTTCCCTGACAGAAGCATCATCACGTTGTTGCGCAATTTTGGTGTGTACGACCTTAGTTGTTCGCCTACGCTCAAATTTTCGACTTCAACCGAAATCATGATTTGTAAAAACTGATCACCATTTTCGGGAACAAGGTTAACGGTAAACTGGTCAAGCGCGACATAAACCGGCGCTGCTTCCTTTCCAGTTTTCTTCTTGTTGACTTTTGCTTTTTCGATTGTAACCTCGCCCTCATCGCCCCCCTGGGCAGCACGCCCTTTCAGCAAGAAGAAGGCGCCAAAGCCGCCAACAAGCAAAGCCAGTACAACGGCGGCAGCGATAATGATTATCAGCTTCTTGCTCTTTTTTGGAGGGGCCACGACGACTTCCTCCGCTTCGGGCTTGGCATCCTTGGCCATAGGCGAAACCTCCCTTTGTTAATTGTCTGTCAGTTTTTGCCGTCCAGCGGGTAGTGCATGGCAATCAGGCGAAAATATCAACCAGCCCGTTTCCCTGCTGCGCACCAAATGCTCCGATTTGCAGCGATCCTGCCGTGTTCCCGGCAAGTATAGCGTTATCGGCCATCGACCGCGATGAACTCTGCTGTTGCTCAGCGTTTCCACCCTGTTGTCTGAATGATTCGGCGCTGACGTTGGTTTGTCCCAATTCAATACCTGCACTGGCAAACATCTCGCGCAGTCTTGGCAAAGCCGTTTCGATCGCGTCGCGAACCTCGCCATGTGCCGAAGCAAAGGAAACCGAAGCGTTGCCCTTGTCCATGTTCACCGATATCTCTATCGGCCCCATTTGCGGCGGGTTCAAGGTCAATTGGGCGGACTGCTTGTCGTTAGTGGCGAGCCAGACGATTTTCTGGCCAAAATCTGCGCCCCAGTTTTGATCGCGGATTGGTGTGGGTAGGGCTAGTGATGGAATATCACGGTGAGTCGGGAGGTTGCTAATGTTGTTTGGCGCGGTGTTGTTGAGCACCGGGATGCTGTTTGAGAGGGGGTCGGTCGAAATGTTCTTGGGCAGTACGGCCTCAACCGCCACGGCAACAACGGGGGCAGCGGCAAATTTTGCCGCTTTGTCATCAGTGATCGGCGCCCCGGTTAGCACGGGTTCGGCGATGAGGGATTCGGTTTTTCCTTCTGCTTTAGGGTTTTTCCCGGGTGTTACGGATGTCTGCACTGCCGTCAAAGGGTCGGCCGTGACCTTGTCGGTCTTGGCAATGTCCGGCAAGGCGCTTTGGGTGCTGGTTTGCGGCGCAACAAACCCGAGTGCAGCCAGGAGGGAAGCCGCATCGGCGGTATCGGTTGGTGCCGCCGCATCAGCGACGGGTAAATCCGCTTGGATGGGAGGGGCAAAGGGTATCTCGGGTAGGCTGGCGGCCAGTTGGCCCAGCAACAGGCTGGCGAAATCCTGAGCGGATGTATCGCTGTCGCTCACATTATCGACTGCGGTGGCCTGTGTTGGCTTGGACGGTGCCGAAACGATGGTAATTGACATGGTCTTTCCTTGGTGGCGACTATTGCTCTGGTATGAGCAATATGCGTGCCATACGGAAAATCCTGGCGCTGTCTTCGCCAGGAATAAGTGATGAAACCGGCGATGAAGCAGGCGATGAATTAGCCAGCCGTCTTGTCGTCTTTCATGCGTGCAGCAAACTCGTCCTGGGTTTTTTGTTCACGCTTGAGTTCCTGGGCGTTTTCGCTGGCGTAGTGGCGTTCGGAAAGGGTATCGAAGGCCTTGAGTTTCGTTCGTTGCTGCTGCCAGTGTGTTTGGCCGGAAGCCGTGCGCTGCACCTGCTGTGCGACGGCCAGGCCCTGCGCATCAATGGCTTCGTCAAGTCGCGTGAGAAATTCCTGATAGTTGCGAAATTCGCGCTGAGCCAAGCCGTTCTGCGCCGCCGCCTGAAACCGTGTGGCGTATTCGCCGCGATACTGTTGCAACATTTCGAGTTTGTTTTTTGCGTTGCGTTCGTTGGCAACCAATCGTGCGAGTAGTTGCGTTGCATCATCGGCGCGCATTTGCATCAATTCGAGAACGGTTTGCAGGGAGAAAGGCTTGGTCATGACCGAACTGCGCGGTGAGCACCGAAGAGGGCATAAAGTTGATCAACGCTGCCTGAAAAATTGGCGCGTTCACTCAGGGTTTGCTGCAGGAAGCTTTCAAAGACGGGGTAGAGCTTGATCGCCTGATCGAGCAGCGGGTCGGTGCCAGCGACGTAGGCGCCGACGCTGATCAGGTCGCGTGAGCGTTGAAAGCGTGAGTAAAGCTGCTTGAAGTGGCGGATTTGTTCCAGATGTTCCGGCTCGATCAGATTGACCATGGCGCGCGAGATCGATTGCTCAATATCGATTGCCGGATAATGCCCGGCGTCGGCCAGCGTCCGCGACAGAACAACGTGACCGTCGAGGATGGCGCGTGCGGCATCGGCAATCGGATCTTGCTGGTCATCGCCTTCGGCCAGCACGGTATAGAAGGCGGTGATTGACCCTCCCCCGTCGGCCCCGTTGCCAGCGCGTTCAACCAGTTGTGGAAGCCGGGCAAACACCGAAGGCGGGTAGCCACGGGTGACCGGTGGCTCGCCGATGGCCAGAGCAATTTCACGTTGCGCCATGGCAAAGCGGGTCAGCGAATCCATGATCAGTAGGACATGGCGACCCTGATCGCGAAAGTATTCGGCGATCGATGTGGCGTAGGCGGCGCCTTGCAGGCGCATCAGCGGGCTGACGTCGGCCGGCGCGGCGACGACGACCGACCGGCGCAGCCCCTCCTCGCCGAGAATCTGTTCGATGAACTCCTTGACTTCGCGGCCGCGCTCACCAATCAGTCCGACGACAATGACCTCGGCCGAGGTGTAGCGCGCCATCATGCCGAGCAGGACGCTCTTGCCGACACCGGATCCGGAAAAAAGCCCCATGCGCTGCCCACGGCCAACGGTCAGCAGGGCATTGATGGCGCGAATGCCAACATCCAGCGATTGTTCGATCGGTGCGCGTGACATCGGGTTGACCGGGCGACTTTGCAGCGGACGCAGGGTGTCGGCGATGATTGGCCCGTGTTTGTCGAGGGGGCGGCCGGCACCGTCAATCACCCGTCCAAGCAGGGCGTTGCCGACTGGAAGAAGCTTGGCGCGATCAATGGCGCGCCGCTTGGTGTTTGGTGCTTGCCCCAGCTTTGGTGGCGTGGTGCGTGTTTCCAGAGCAACTACTCTGGCGCCAGGCGACAGGCCGTAAACATCCTCCGACGGCATCAGAAATAGCCGTTCGCCGTTGAAACCGACCACCTCGGCTTCGATCGACGAACCGCCGGCAGGAAGAATCCGGCAAGAACTGCCCAGTGGCAACTTCAGACCGGAAGCTTCCATGACCAGGCCATTGAGGCGTGTCAGGTGGCCGCTGGGGAGCAAGGGCGTGGCCTGACTGGCAGCTTCGCGGCAGTTGTCGAGAAAGCCGCGCCAAGCGCTCAGGCGCTCGTTTTTCAGGGCGTCATTCATGGTCATCAACGCCTCACGGCATATCGCTCAGCCACTCCTGGCTGATGCCGATGGATTCGATCACTCTTCGCCAGCGGGTTTCCAGGGTGGCGTCGACTTCGCTAGCGCCAAGTTCGACGCGACATCCGCCTGCGCTCAGCGTGGCGTCATCAATGATTCGCCAGTTGTTGTGCGCGAGCTGATCGCCAAGGTGCGAGCGGATCAATGCCGCATCGTCGGGATGGGCGAAGAGGGCCGGATGGCCCATATGCGGGTGGAGTGTGGAGACTGCTTCCTTGACTACCGGCAGCAGCAGTTCCGGTTTGACGCGCAGGCTCTGGTGCAGCATCTGACTGGCGATTTCAACGGCGGTCGCCAGCAATTGGTCGGCAACCTGCTGGTCGAGCGCCATGAGCGACTGCTGCAGACTGGTCATCAGAACATCGATTCTGGTCGCGCTGGCGCGCGTTAGCGCAAGTCCTTCCGCATGACCAGCGGCGTAACCCTGCGCGTGAGCTTCGATATGCATGCGCTCAATGTCGTCCGCCGTCGGCAGGACTACCGGCTCGGCACTTTCAGCTTTGCTGATGTCAGCCGGTGCCGCTGCTACTTTGGCTGTGTGTGCGGCGTCCTGTTCGGCTTCGTCGAAGGCAGCAACTTCCCAGCGCTGGTAAGCGGTGAGTTTCTCTTTGGGAGAAAAGCTGGTCATGGCCGCAGCGCGCTCAGATCATTTCCTCGCCACCCGCGCCGCCGAGCACGATCTGGCCTTCGTCGGCCAGACGGCGAACAATCTTGAGGATTTCCTTTTGCTCGCCTTCGACTTCCGAGAGGCGCACCGGGCCGCGCGATTCGAGATCTTCGCGCAACATTTCTGCCGCACGCTGCGACATGTTCCTGAAAATCTTTTCGCGCAATGGCTCGGAAGCGCCTTTCAAGGCAAGAATCAACGAGTCAGATTGGATTTCGCGTAGGAGCAACTGGATGCCGCGGTCGTCCAGATCAAGCAGGTTCTCGAAGACGAACATTTCATCGAGAATTTTCTGTGCCAGGTCGGGGTCGTATTCGCGGATCGAATCAACGACCGTCGTTTCATTGGCGGTGCCCATGAAATTAAGGATTTCAGCGACCGCGCGCACTCCGCCCATGGCCGACTTCTTGATGTTGGCGGAGCCCGAGAGCAGGCGAAGCATGACGTCGTTCAACTCTCTTAGCGCCTCGGGCTGAATCCCTTCAAGGGTGGCGATGCGCAGTATTACATCGTTGCGCAGGCGCTCGGTAAAGTGATTAAGAATGTCACTGGCATGGTCTTTTTCGAGGTGGACGAGAATGGTGGCAATGATTTGCGGGTGTTCGTTGCGGATCAGATCGGAGACTGTCGGCGCATCCATCCATTTCAGTCCTTCAATGCCGTTGGTATCGCCGCCCTGAAGAATGCGCGAGATCAGGTTGGCCGCCTTGTCGTCCCCCAGCGCCTTGGTCAGCACTGAGCGGACATAGGCGTCGGTATCGACGTGCACTGCTGCGGCGTCGCGCGCTGTCTTTTGGAATTGAGCCAGAACGTCTTCTACCCGGGTGCGCGGCACCGACTTCAAGGCGGCCATGGCGTGCCCCAGCTTCTGTACCTCTTTCGGGCCGAGGTGCTTGAGCACTTCGGAGGCGTAGTCCTCGCCGAGCGCAATGAGCAGAATGGCGCTCCTTTCCACGCCGTCTTCAACTGGCATTGGCGCCCGTCCAGTCCTTGATGATGTTGGCGACAACATTCGGGTCTTGCTTTGCGAGGTCGCGTGCGTGCCCGAGTTTTCGCTCCAGGGACTCTGCTGCCGAAGGTGGCAGATTTTCCTCGTCGTCGACGACGATGTTGACGCGCGCTGGGCGCGGCGGTGCGGCAAGCATTGACTTGGCGAGCGGGATAACAATCTTGAGCATCAGGTAGGCGATGATGGCAGCAATAGCGCCGTATTTGAAGAGTTCCTTGAGCAGCGAGAGAATCTCCGGGTCTTTCCAGAGCGGGATTCCCGAATCGTTCCGGTCAATGGTTGTGAACGGCGCATTGGCCACCGAGACGGTGTCGCCGCGTTCCTTGTTAAAACCCATGGCCTCCTTGACCAGCTCGTTGATCTGTTTGAGTTCGACGTCAGAGAGCGGCTTGTTGAGGCCTTTGGCGTCCTTGCGGTGATTGATTACGACCGCCGCCGACAAACGCTTGATCGTACCGACCGATTGTTTGGTGTGACGAATGGTCTTGTCGACCTCGTAATTAACCGTCGAATCCTTGCGCGTGTTAATCGGCTGGGCGACGCTGGCGATCGGCGCCTGAACACCGGCGGCGTTAAGCTGGCCCGGCAAGGGTTGGCCGGGGGCAGCGACAGTGCCTGCGCCGGGGACGGCCGGCAGCGTTAGCGGAGCGGTGGCCGGCACGGGAGGTTGGTTGGAGAGCGCCCCCGGAATGCCGAGTGCCGACGGCGTGGCGCTCGCCGATTCACTACTCTGCTGGCTGCGGATGCTGATGTCGGGTGGTGTGGTATTCGGACGGTGTGTTTCAGCCGTCTGCTCACTTTGCGAGAAATCAACATCGGCGGCAATCTGGACGCGCACGTTGCCTTGTCCGACAATCGGCGACAGTATGTCGTCCACCCGCTTGATGGCGCTTGCCTCGATTTCCTGGACGTAACGGATCTGCGACGGATCGAGGCCGACCTCCATTAATTTGCTCTTCAATTGCGAGAGTAGCGCCCCACTCTGGTCAATGAGCGTGACTCCAGAGACGGCAAGATTCGGTACGCTGGCGGCGACCAGATTCTGGATGCCGGCGATTTGCGAGGGATCGAGCAAGCGACCGGGGTACAGGTTGATCAACACGGAAGCCGAGGGTTTCAATTCTTCGCGAACGAAAACGCTTGGTTTGGGAATCGCCAGATGTACGCGCGCTGTCTGAACCGCGCCGATCGACTGGATGGTGCGAGACAATTCGCCTTCGAGGCCGCGCTGATAATTGACCTGCTCGGCAAACTGACTGATGCCAAACTTCTGATTTTCCATGAGCTCGAAGCCAACGCCGCCACCTTTGGGCAAGCCTTGCGTGGCGAGGCGCAGGCGGACCTCATGCACCCGCCCACCGGGGATCAGAATGGCGCCGCCACTTTCGTTGAAGCGGTAGGGAATGTTGAGCTGTTCAAGCGAAGCGATGATGGCGCCGCCATCACGTTCGGAGATATTGGAAAAAAGAACACGGTAGTCGGCCTGCTTGAGCCAGGTGCTGCTGGCCACGATCAGGGCGACGACAGCAGCAATCGAAATCATCAGCAGAATCTTCTGCTGGTTGCTCAAACGCGACAGGGCATAGCGCAGGCGATCAGTCAGATTGTCTGTGCCTACTGTAGGTCTGGTGTTGGTTCCGGTCGCCGCCATGCTTGCGATAATGTGTTAACTTTGCGATTAATCAAGCAAAAAGCGAAAAGTGCTGAGAAATATTCTACTATTGTAGCTGTTAATTGCACGGGATTTTCCATCGAATGAGTGAAGCGGCGCAAATAGCGGCCCCGGAGATGAAAGCGCAGGAATTGCAGCGTGCTTTTGATGTTTTCAATCAGGTGTCGCTCGAGCTCACTCAGGCTTACGAGGGCTTGCAAGGTCGTGTTGAATCGCTGACCGCCGAGTTGGCCGTTGCCAATGGTGAGTTGCTTAGGCAATACCAGGAAAAGGAGGCGCTTTCCGAGCGTCTTTCCCTGCTGCTTAACGCCCTACCCGCCGGTGTGGTGGTTCTCGACAGCGCAGCACTGATCAGCGAAGCCAATCCGGTCGCCCGACAAATGCTCGGTCAGGCCATCATTGGCAGCGATTGGTCAGCGCTGGCGCAAGCGCAGCTTGCTGCCAGCGATGCGCCGGACGAGTGGCAGCTTGACGCGCGGCGCGTTTCGATTGCCGAGAGTCCGATTGATTCAGCAGGCGGGCGTCTGCTGCTGATTCACGACATTACGGTTGCCCATGAACTCAAGGCCGAGGTTGAACGCAACCAGCGCCTGGCGGCGATGGGTGAGATGGCCGCCGCGCTGGCGCACCAGTTGCGAACACCGCTGGCCACGGCCTTGCTTTACAGCGCCAATCTTGCTCAGCCGGATCTTTCCGATGCCGCACGTACCCGCTTTGCCGGTAAGGCGAGTGAACAGTTGAAGCGTCTCGAGCGCTTGATTCAGGATGTCCTTCTTTTCGCGCGCGGTGAGAGTATTGGTCGTGATGTGATCCCTGCCGCAGCGCTGATTGCCGAAGTCGCCCAGACGATGGCGCCCCTGTGCCAGGAAAAAGGGGTCAGTTTCAGCGTCACCGCCCAGGTCGGTGATGCTATGATCACCGGCAGTCGGAAGGCGCTCGGTGGTGCGCTGGTCAACCTTTTGGAAAATGCCCTGCAGGTCTGCGAGGGGCGTCATGAAGGCGCTGCACAGGTCAGTCTGGGCGCCTGTATCGCTGGTCGGCACCTTCGACTCAGCGTGCGCGATACCGGGGGCGGTATCGCGCCGGAAGCGCAGGCGCGGATTTTCGAACCCTTTTTTACCACTCGGGGTCAGGGGACAGGGCTTGGTCTGGCCATCGCGCTCGGTGTCGCGCGTGCTCATGGCGGCAGCATCGAAGTCAGTTCAATACCCGGTGAGGGGTCGGAATTCGTCATGCTGCTGCCTGCCGGGACGATAGCTGAATGATGGCTCAGGGATTGCCGATACTGGTTGTCGAAGACGACCCCAATTTGCGCGAAGCGGTGTGCGATACGCTCGAACTTGCCGGGCAGGCGGTCGTTTCTGCGTCGGGCGGGGAAGCGGCGCTCAATCTGCTCGAAGCACAGCCTGTGGCGCTGGTGGTCAGCGACGTGCGCATGATGCCGATGGACGGGATTGCCCTGCTCAAAGAGGTTCGTAGCCGTTTCCCGCATCTGCCGGTGGTGTTGATGACCGCCTATGCCGATGTTGACCGGGCGGTTGAGGCCATGCGTTGCGGCGCCTGCGATTTCCTGCTCAAGCCTTTCGAACCGAAGGCGCTGCTTGAACACGTGGCGCGCTACCGTCTGCCGGAAGCGATGGATGACGACCGGGTGGTCGCCAAGGACCCGGTAAGCCGCAATCTTTTCGCCCTGGCCGCACGTGTGGCACAGACCGACACCACAGTATTGCTAACTGGTGAAAGCGGCGTTGGCAAGGAGGTTGTCGCACGCTACATCCACAATCATTCGCAGCGTCGGTCTGGCCCCTTTGTCGCCATTAACTGCGCGGCCATTCCGGACAGCTTGCTCGAAGCGACTTTGTTTGGCTATGAGAAAGGTGCGTTTACCGGTGCGCAGCAGGCTCAGGCCGGCAAGTTCGAACAGGCACAGAATGGAACACTGCTGCTCGATGAAGTGACCGAGATGCCGATCGGACTGCAAGCGAAGCTCCTGCGCGTTCTTCAGGAACGTGAGGTCGAGCGGGTTGGTGGCAAGAAACCGGTCGCCCTGGATATTCGCATTATTGCCACGTCCAACCGGGACATGGCCGAGGCCGTGAGCAGGGGCGTTTTGCGCGAGGACGTTTATTATCGGCTGAACGTGTTTCCCCTGTTGATTCCCGCCCTGCGTCAGCGTCCCGACGATATTGTGCCGCTGGCGCAGCATTTTCTGGCCGAGCACGGCGGTCGTTCACGGCGGACCGGGCTGCGCCTGTCAGCGTCTGCCGAGGATGCACTGCGCCGACACGGGTGGCCGGGAAACGTTCGAGAACTGGAAAATGTCATGCAGCGCGCCGTGATCTTTGCTCCGGGGAATGTCGTTGAAGTTGATGCCTTGCATCTCACGCTGGCGGTGTCGATGCCAGCGGCCGGTGCCATGCGGCAGAATACAGATTCATCAGCAGCACTGGCGGACGAGCAAAAGACCGATAATATGAGAGACATGGAGCGTGAGCATATTCTGGACACCCTGAACGCGGTGGCTGGTTCGCGCAAACTTGCCGGCGAACGCCTGGGAATGTCTGAACGGACTTTGCGACACAAGCTTAAACAGTACCGGGAAGCCGGGTTGTTCATCGAGTGAGCAGATAATTTCCGTTCGCGGCTGTCAATCTGGCGCACTTATTGCGTTGGTCATTGTGACAAATGTTTGGAGAAGGTAATGGATACCCAGGGTATTGATCAGATGCTGAGTGTTTTGCGGGCGACTGCGGCGCAGGCCGGTGGCCGTGTATCCGAAGCACAGAGCCCGGCAACGGGTGGG
Source organism: Propionivibrio sp. (assembly GCF_029255185.1). Taxonomy (GTDB): domain Bacteria; phylum Pseudomonadota; class Gammaproteobacteria; order Burkholderiales; family Rhodocyclaceae; genus Propionivibrio. The sequence continues at coordinate 31,818 of NZ_JAPUVO010000129.1, read as the reverse complement.
GCTGACTTCGCTCAGGTGTTGCAGAATTCGATCGCTCAGGTCAATCAGACGCAGCAGCAGGCGGAGGGCATGGCGGCAAATTTTGCCGCCGGCGAGGGTGGCGGCAATCTGCACGAGGTCATGATTTCACTGCAGAAAGCCAATATTTCTTTTCAGGAAATGGTACAGGTGCGCAACAAGCTCGTATCGGCGTATCACGACGTGATGAATATGCAGATATAAAACGCTGCGCTGACTTTTACACTGTGCAGAGAATAACGGCGCTTCGAGGCGCCGTTACTGTTTCAGGCCAAGCCGTTCAGTCTTGCCTTGCGTTCGCGTTCGATGCGCGTGATGTAGCGCTGAACCAGAGTAAGTCGGGAGGCGGATAAGTTTAGGAATTCGCAACCGACGCGGAAAAACCGCGAGCCACTGCGAGTGGTGACGTCAAACTGGTTGCGCACACACAGGCTAACGATCAGCAAACCCTCGTCGGGCAGCATGATTTTGCACTCGTCCAGGATGTCTCCGCGCTGGAAAAGTCCGGCCTGATCGGGTGGTACGATCAGGCCAACACCGCCGCCGCTGATATCCATCAGCGACAGATCGAGACGCAACGTGCTGTCGTCTGGGCACTTGACGATGGTATTAAGTTTGAGTGGATTGACTACCGGAGTGGGCAGCCGAAAATACTCGCGGCGCTGCAGACGGAGCAGTGTTTCGGGAACGCTGGCGAGAAAGGCGAGGCGTCCGTCGTGCTGTGTTTGTGACACTTTGTTCAGGCTGAACTGAACTTTCACCTTGTCGATAATCGTCGTGAAAATGAGCTTGTTGGTCAGCAACGCCCTGCGGTTCATCTCGTCGTCGCTGCCCATGTCGAGGAAAAACTCGCGATTGTCGGTGCTCAGGGCGATGATCGAGGTGAGCAGGAAAGAATTGCCCCGGTCAAAATGGACCGTGACCATCGACCCTTTTTGAATCAGGGCACGCAGGACAGCAAGGATTTCCGACTTGGAGTACAGCAAAAACTTGCTGTAGTCGTTGGGTCGCTCGAGTTCAAATGCAGCTGGTGAGGGTTCTGAGTCCGCCTGGACTTCGGTTTCTGCCATTTTCAATCCTGAAAGCGTTTTCTGTGAAGAGTTTAAAGCAAATTTCCTCCAGGAGAAATGAAAGACTTGAGCAGGAAGGATGACGTAAAGGCTTATGCCAAAACGATTCGTCCAGGCAACTTACGTTTTTTCGAGCGTTTCAGGCAAGGCTGAGAGAACAGGGGATGCGGCGGCCGGCAGGCCATTTTCCAGGCGATAGATCCAGGCCAGCAGTTCCGAAACGGCGATGTAGAGTTGCGGCGGAATGCGCTGATCGAGGTCGATCTGCATCAGCAACGAGACGAGCTCCGGTGATTCGTGCACATAAACGCCGTGTTCGCGAGCGCGCAAGATGATCTGTTCGGCGACTACGCCGCGCCCTTTGGCGACCACTCGCGGGGCTGCGTCCGTCTGGCTGTACGCCAGAGCCACAGCACTTTTCAGCGGATCATTGTCGGCCTTGGCCATCGCTCTTGCCGGCAGTAAGCGAAGCTACGCCAAGCGAGGCCAGGGTGATGCCGGCCTCATCAAGCTGGCTGCGCAGCGCCACGCTCGAAGCGCGCATCAGGGCGCGTGTTTCAGCGTTGCCGGCCGTCATCATCAGGGTAATCTGGGTGCCCTGCAGGCGAAGCTGGGCATCGATTTCACCCAGGTTCGGCAGCGTCAGGTGCAGCCGTGTTGCCCACTTGGCGGCGGTCTCGTCGCCCCCATGATCACGCCGAGCGGCGTCTTCGTCAATTTCCCAGCGCATTTCCTGACCCGGCCAGATCTGGCCCTGCCAACTGAAGTTTTGTGTCGCCAGCGCTTCCAGTTGTTGTTGCACAAGGGTTTGCGTCTGTGGTGCGACCACCTGACCCGGCGCTGCTGACGGTTGAGTAGAGCTGGTTTTGCTGACCTCAGACGTCGGCACGTCGTCTGCAGCTAGACGCAGGGCGGCCGCCGGTTCGCCAGCGCCAACCGGCGCTTTGGGCTGCGCTACACGGCCCTCTTGCGCAGTCATCGCAATCGTCGCGGTTGTGAATGCGTTCGGTGAAGACAGTTTTCCTTGAGGCTCCTGGAGTAGCGCTGCTTGCGGAAAACGGCCTTCAACCCACTCGGCTTGATGCGCTTCGTAGAACATCCCGCTTTGTGTAATCGCCTGCTTGAGCTGGGGCAGCAAGTTTTGTGCGCTGACTGGCGTGGCGCTGAGCGGCTGGTTGGCGTTTAGCGGTGTGGCGGCTCCGCCCTTGGCGTCGCGGGTTTCGGAAAGCAGGTTGCTAATCAGTTGGCCGGTACGGCTAAGCGTTGCCGAGGTCGAGGCGGCAGCCGGCTTGCCGCCTTCGTCCGGGCGGGTGGCTACGGCCAGTGCCAGCTTGCCATCAGATTCGGTGACCAGGAGTTCGAGCGCATCACCACTTTTGGCAGAAAAAGGGAGCGCCAGAGTGACATTGCGTTGGTTGATCATCGCCCGATACGTGCCATTGGGCAGCATGGCCTGAATTTCCGCCATGACCTTCTGACCGGCGATCAGGCCGGAGAGCTTGTCGGCAATTTCCTGCGCCGGCGCCACCGGACGCAGTGCACTGTCGGCAGAAACCTGCAGGCGGCTGGCGACGTCGGCGGGGATCATTGCAGCTTACGGGCTGGTTTCGCGCAGCAGAATGCGCAATGATTTCTGGCGTTCTTCGACCAGTGTGCGAGTTTGCGCATCCAGGTGCTGGCAGCGTTCAATGAGTGTTCGCGCCTGCCCCTGTTCTGATGGCGGCAGTTGCGCGCCAAGGTCGTCAGGCAGTTTGTCTGCAAGAGTGCCGCGCTCCTCGTCAGCGCGCGCCAGGCTGTCCCATTCCTGCGCGGCTGCGGCACGGGCCATGGCCTCGGAGAGCGCCAGAAAATTTTCCAGCACACGTAGATTCTGGCTCATGCCACCGCTTGTTGTTGCTGGGACGGCGCAATGTCGCGCCAGGCTGAATGAATTTCTTCGAGCAAACCGGAGACTTCTTCCAGCGCCTGCAAGTCATTCTTCATATTGGCGCTGAGCAGACGGAACACCATGTAATCGTAGAGGGCTTCGAGCCGGGGGGCGATATCGCCGCCATTCTCCTGGTCAAGGCTGGCCTTTAAGCCGTTGCTGATGATGTCGATGGCCTGCGAGATGGCATGACCCTTGGCGGCGATTTGTTTCAAATGCATGGCGGCGCGGGCGTTGCCGATCGCCGCCTGGGCGCCGGAGAAAAGCAGTAGGATCAGCCGGTGCGGGTCAGCGACCTCAATGGCTGCGTCAACGCCTACCTTCTGGTAGGCTGAAATCGCGTTGCGTGCATTGCCGAACATTTAGTACTCCTAACCAATCTTGGGCAGGTTGGCGAGTTGTTGCGTTAAATAGGTACTGGTCTTATTCAGGTTGGAAATCGTCGTATCCAGCGTGGTGAACTGCTTGCGGTAACGCGCCTCGATTTGTGTCAGGCGGTCGAGAATTTTCTCGCCCTGCTTGTCCAGGCTCTTGATCGAAGCGTTAAGGCCATCGGTGCGGGTGCTGATACTGCCGCCGGTGCTAGTCAGCCCTTCGGCGGCCGTCTTGAATGCGCTGCCATAAGCCGAAACCAGATTGGCGACGCCGGTAAAATCACTGCTGATCGCTGTTGCCAGCTTGCTCGAATCGACGACCAGACTGCCATCCTTCTGAATGTTGACGCCAATATCGGACAGGCGCGTCAAGGTGGTGCTGGTGATGCCTGTGGGAATGCTGCCGGTCACCGAGCGCAGGGTGCTTTGCGCCAAGCGCAGGGTGCTGTCGCCATTGAGCACGCCGGCCGCCTTGGTTGCTGCGTTGTAGCTGCCCAGGCTGGCGCTGGCGGTATTGAAGTCGTTGTAGGCTTTGACAAATGCATTGACGCCGACAGTCAGGCTGGAGGTGTCGCGCTGCACGCTAAAATTGGTTGTGCCTTCTTTGAGCAAGTTGATGGTCAGCCCCTGAACGACACTGGTGATGGTGTTGCCGCTGTTCGTCACGTCGATGCCATTGAGCTTGAATACGGCATCGGAGGCTTCGTCGCCGACTTTCTGGACCAGGCCGCCGCTGTCGGTTGATGGGTCGTAATTGAGCGAGGCGATGTCACCGGTTACGCGAATGACGTTGCCGGTGCCCATGCCTTGGCTGGTCAGCGACAAATAGCTGTCGCTGCCACTGGTGATTACCGTCGCGGTGACGCCGGCACTGGCGGCGTTGATGGCATCGGCGACTCCGCTCAGAGTGGTGACGCCGCTGCCGATGGTAATGGCTGCCGCGCTGCTGCCGGCGATCAGGCTGAAGGCGCCACCACCGCCAACCCCATCGGGGCCGCTGCCCGCGACGCTGCCCGTTTCGATGGTCAGCGTCCGGTCGCCGCTGCCGAGCGCCGGGCTGGCCAGCGAGGTCAGACGTTGCGCCTTGGCCAGCGAGGTGACTTCGATTGTATAGTCCCCCGCAACGGCCGAGGCCTTGGCTGACGCGGTGAGAATGGTGCCGTCGGCAACGGTGACCCGGTTACTGGTGAACTTTGTTGCCGCCGTGATCCCGGTGCTGGGGATCAGGTTGGACGCGGCGGTCTGTAACGCGGAAATCGAGCCTTTGAGCGAACCGAGCGCCGAAATCTTGGCCTGATACGCTGCCTCTTTCTTTGCCAGCGCAGTCAGCGGGCGCTGCTCCACCGACATCAACTGTGAGACGATGCTGTTGACATCCAGGTTCGAGCCCAGGCCCGGAGAGGAAATTGCCATGATTGACTCCTGCTGCGTTCAGCGCCTGACTGATCAGCACGCCACGCGTCGATGCGTGGCGCTCAGGCGTTCTGTTTTACAAACAAACCTTTGATGCTGTCAAGCGCTTTGGCGATGGCGATCATTTCTTCCGAGGGTATCTGGCGGATCACTTCCTTGGTGTCGCGGTCAATGATCTTGACAACAATGCCGCCCGTCTCGTCGCTGAGGCTAAATTCCAATGCATCATTGGTCGGTTGAATATACTCCTCAACGCTTTTTACTGCAGCTTGCAATTGTTCCGTGCTGGCCGCTTGTACGGGTTTTGCTGGCGGCGCTGCCTTTTCTGGCGCGGACGGCGCGGCGGCCCTGGCCTCGCGTACTACGCTGCTGGCTTCGTGGCTGCTCTGTAGCGGTGACGACGTACTGATAATAGTCTGGATGCTCATGTCGCACTCCTTCGTCTAACGGTGTCAGGGCGCGGTCGCGTTGCCGCCACCGCGCCCCTGGTCTTGCTACGACCTGTTACGGCTGTTCGCTTAGCGGAGCAGCGACAGCACGTTCTGCGGCAGCGAGTTGGCCTGGGCCAGCATCGCCGTACCCGCCTGTTGCAGGATCGAGTTGCGCGTCAGGTTAGCTGTTTCTGCGGCAAAGTCGGTGTCCTGGATACGGCTGCGTGATGCGGTCAAGTTTTCCGACGTTGTTTGCAGGCTGGTGACGACTGAAGCAAAACGGTTCTGGAAGGTACCGAGCGCAGCGCGTGAGGCATTGACCGTCGCCAGGGCGCCGTCAATGGTTGCCAACGCGTTGGTCGCCGAATTGGCCGATAGTACGTCAAGCGTTGCAATGCTCGATACCGCCGAAGCGACCGTCGCCGATTGGGTGCCGGAGGCAGCCAGACCGGCCTTGGTGGCGGCAGCGCCAGCCCACACGATGCCGGAGGCAGCCGTGCTGCTTAGCGTGATCGTGCCGTGATTGGTGGTGTTGGTTCCAGCGGCTGCCGTGCCAATGCGTGCCGTAGTGATACCAAGCAGGGTGGCCAATGCGGTTTGGTCGGTCACGGCGGTAGCCGCACTCGTCGCAGTACCGGTTCTGCCCAATTGCAGACTGTCGGTCGTGCCTGCGACATAGGTCATGGCGCCCGTGGTTTGATTGGACGTTACGTTACCGTTAACCGCAGCGCCGCCCGTGGCCGATGCCAGTGCGAGGGTAATCGCTCGGGCCAATTCCTGGCCGCCGTAGGCAGCGCCATTGGACGCTTGCGTACCCTTGGTGCCGGCACTGACCGCCAGTTGAGCGGCATTGGCCGTGGCGATTGCCGATGTTGCGGCGATCGTCGCTTGCGCACTGGTCACCCCAGCAGCGACTTGTTCCGCCGTTCTGACGCTGGTCACCCCGACACCGAAGGTGCCGCCAGCAGCCGTGAGGACCGCACCGCCGCCAGTAACCGTGGTGGTGCCGGCAAACGCGTTGAAGGCGGTGGCGAATGCTTGTGCATCGGTGGCAGCGACGCCCGTTGCGACGATCGAAAAGCTTTGTGCCGTGCCGCCGACGGTGGTGAAGTCATAGGTGCTGCCCGCCGTCATGCCGGCCGAGAAGGTGAGCGTGGTGCCAATCGCAGCCGTCGTGGCCGCTGTTGCGGCAGTAAATGCGCCAGTACCCAGGGTGGCGGCACCGACGCTGGCGCCGTTTGCCGTCAGGGTGCCGGCGGCAACCGAACCGCCAGCAAAGGTGGGTGTGCCGAAGGCGCCGGCGGTAATCACCGTGCCAAGAACCTGGGCCGCCGGTGAATCGGCAGTCAAACCGGTTTGCGTCAGGAAGGCGGCTTTGGCGGTTGCGGCGTTGGCCGGAGTTGTCGCTGTGGCAACCAGTGCAAGGTTAACGTCGCGGCCATCGGCGGCGGTCAGGGTTAGCACGCCAGTGGTCGCATCGGCAACTGCGGTAACGCCGGTTTGCGTCGATACGGCGGTGATCGCTGCCGCGATGTTGGCACCCTGGCCGGCAGACGTGGTGCCGGCGGCGATGGCGCCGATGTTGATGCCGTTGATGCTGAAGGTGTTGGCGGCAATCGCCGTATTCAGAGTGGTCGCAACGCCGGTAACGCTATTGGAGTTGGCAGTTGCCGTAACCCCCGATTTGTCGCCGATGCTGTTGATCGCGGCGGCAATCGAGAAGGCGCTGGCGGTGCTTTGTCCGGGGCCGGTGCCGAGGCTGGAGGCGCCGACCTGGAAGCCGTTGAGTGTCAGATCGCCGGTGGATAGTGCAGTCGTTGTCGCGGTTGAGGTGGTGGTTGCGGCAAAGCTGGTGCCGACGCCGCCAAGCGCCGAGGTACGTGCGCTGACGATCTGGCTGATAGTGATGCTGTCACTGGAAGTGGCGTTGGCGCCGACCTGGAATTTTTGCGCGGTGAACGAACCATCGAGCAGTTTGGTCCCGTTGAAGGCTGAATTCTGTGCGGTGCGGTCGATTTCAGCGGCCAGCGACTGGACTTCGGCGTTGATTGCCGCGCGGTCCGCTGCGGTATTTGAGGCGTTGGCCGACTGGACGGCTAGTTCGCGCATCCGCTGCAGGCCGTCGCCGATCTGTGCCAGATCGCCTTCAGCCGTTTGCGACAGGGAAACGCCGTCGTTGGCATTGCGCGCTGCCTGGTTCAAGCCGCGGATCTGCGAAGTCATGCGTTCGGAAATGGAGAGGCCGGCAGCGTCGTCCTTGGCGCTATTGATGCGCAGACCAGAAGACAGGCGCTGCAAGGAGGTGGCCAGCGCGGACTGCGACATGTTCAAGTTACGTTGCGCGTTGAGCGACGGTACGTTGGTGTTGATAATTTGGGGCATTTGTATCTCCTGGTCTGAATTGACTTTGGGGTCCTGTTTACTTGCCTTACGGTGTTCTACCGGCCCATCCTTTGTGGCGAATAATTCACTTACAACTCGCTTTACGACCTGCTGAAGCAAAACTTTAGAATTTTCTTCAGCCAGCCGTGTAAGCCCTTAACGGTGTTTTGTGCGCGGACTTTAGCTGCGGTTTTGGCTTCAATCCGATTTACATGGCCGTGCTTATTGCAGGATGAGCTGACACGATTTATTTTTTCCGGATTTTGACGCGACTGCAAACAATGTATATTCATGAGCCTGTTCTATCTCGGACAATTTTCGATTCTGCACCCTTCCGGCAATTACTATGAACATCTCGACAGTCAGAAGCCCCCTGGCTCTAAATATTGCCAAGGCCATGCTCGATGGTTTCGACCGGCACTACCAGTTGATCCGGCACTACGGTCAGCAGGCCAAGCTTCTCTTTGAGGCGGGTGACTGGAAGGGCGTTCACCAGGCGGTCAGCGAACGTATCCCATCCTACGACAATCGCAGCAACGAAACGGCCAAGCTTATCGAGGCGGAATACGGCGCCCATTCACTCGATGACGACACCTGGCAGCAGGTCAAACTGCTCTACATTGGCCAGTTGATCAACCACAAGCAACCTGAACTCGCTGAAACATTCTTCAACTCGGTATGCTCAAGACTGCTGCACCGCACCTACTTTCACAACGACTATATCTTCGCCCGCCCGGCGGTATCCACCGAATACATCCTCTCTGACCCGCCAAGTTATTCAAGCTACTACCCCCTGCAGCGCGGACTACGTCAGATGATCAAGCAAATCGTCCTTGATTTCGACTGGCAACGCCCGTTTGAAGACCTCGACCGGGACGTCGACTACACTCTGCGTACTGTCAAGAAATTCCTCGGCGGCTGGCCTAAGGCAGAATCCAATATCCAGGTTCAGGTGCTGTACTCCGCTTTTTACCGGAACAAGGCCGCCTATATTTTCGGCAAGGCGATCAATGGTCACGTGGTGACGCCTTTCGCCATTCCCGTGTTGCACTCGCCGGAAGGTAAATTGGTACTCGATACCGTCCTGCTCGACACCTCGTGGATCGTTCTGCTCTTCTCCTTGTCACGCGCCTATTTCATGGTCGACATGGAGGTGCCCTCGGGCTACTTTCAGTTCCTGCAAAGCATGCTGCCGAACAACAAGCCACGTTCGGAAATCTACACCATGCTCGGCCTGGGCAAGCAGGGCAAGACAATGTTCTTCCGCGATCTGAAGGATCACCTGCGCCACTCTGAGGACAAATTCATCATCGCCCCGGGCGTTCTCGGCATGGTCATGCTGGTGTTTACCTTGCCCTCTTATCCCTATGTGTTCAAGATCATCAAGGACGTTTTTGCGGCGACGAAAGAGGTTGATCACGAAACGGTCAAGGCCAAATACATGCTGGTCAAGAAGGTTGACCGCGTCGGCCGGATGGCCGACACCCTGGAGTTTTCGCTCGTTGCCTTGCCGAAAAAACGGTTTTCAGACGAACTGATCGAGGCCTTGCGCACCCACGCCCCGTCGCTGCTGGAAGAAGACGGCAATGACCTCGTCATCAAGCACCTCTACATTGAACGGCGCATGACCCCGCTGAACATCTATCTCGACTCGGCCAGCCCCGAAGAGCTTGACCACGCCGTGCTTGAATATGGCAACGCCATTCGCGAGCTGGCCAGCGCCAACATATTTCCCGGCGACATGCTGTGGAAAAATTTCGGCATGACGAGCTACAACCGCGTGGTGTTCTACGATTATGACGAAATCGAATACATGACCGACTGTAATTTCCGGGCCATCCCGGAAGCTCCCTATCCGGAAATGGAAATGTCGAGCGAGCCATGGTATTCAGTGGCCAGGAACGATGTGTTTCCCGAGGAATTTGCCGCCTTCCTGCTCGGATCACCCAAGATCCGCTCATCTTTTCTCAAATACCACCGCCATCTGCTGAGTGTCGATTTCTGGAAAGCAACGCAGGAGAAAATTCGCGCCGGTCACGTTGTTGATTTCTTTCCCTATCCACAGGAATTGCGCTTTTGTAACGCTTACGGAACAACCCAAAAGCCGGACGAAAAAAAACCTCACTAGTTAAGCAAGGTTTTTTTTCGGCCAGGCTGAATTATTACTTCAGCTTGGTTTCCTTGTAGGCGACATGCTTGCGAACTTTGGGATCATATTTCATGATTTCCATTTTCTCCGGCATGGTCTTCTTGTTCTTGGTCGTCGTGTAGAAGTGGCCGGTGCCGGCAGTCGACTCGAGTTTGATTTTTTCACGCATGGCTGGAGCTCCTTGTCAGATCTCGCCGCGGGCGCGCAGGTCAGCGAGCACGACGTCGATACCGTTCTTGTCGATAGTGCGCAGACCGGCGCTGGAGACGCGCAGGCGCACCCAGTGGTTTTCGCTTTCAACCCAGAAACGGCGGTATTGCAAATTCGGGAGGAAGCGGCGCTTCGTTCGATTGTTGGCATGGGAAACATTGTTCCCAACCATCGGGCCTTTACCCGTTACTTGGCAGACACGCGCCATGATTGTTGCTCCAATTGATCTTGGGAAGAAAGCCGGCGATTTTAGCCTATACGGCCGGGAAAGTTCAAGCTATTTCTGACAGTTCGGTTATAGCAAGCCGCGTTCGGCGAACGACAAGGGTTGAGATTGCCCCGCCACAATGAAATGATCAAGCACCCGAACATCAACCAAAGCCAGCGCTTGCTTGAGTTCACGGGTGAGTAACTGGTCGGCGGACGATGGCTCGGAAACGCCGGAAGGATGGTTGTGCGCCAGAACCACAGCAGCCGCGTTATGCCACAAGGCTTTCTTGACGACTTCTCTTGGATAGACGCTGGTTTGCGTCAGTGTGCCACGAAACAGTTCTTCGGCGGCTATCAGACGGTTTTGCGCATCGAGCCACAGTGCCAAAAACACTTCATGCGCCAGCCCGGACAGATACAGCTTCAGATAATCGCGCACTGCGCCCGGGGTTGCAAAGGCATTAGCCTGCTTCATGTCCTCGACCAGGGCGCGACGCGACATTTCGAGGACGGCCTGCAACTGGGCGAATTTGGCCGGCCCCATTCCGGGAATCTGCGAAAACTCCGCCTCAGACGCTGAAAAAAGACGATTCAGACTGCCAAAACGCCGGATCAACTCGCGCGCCAGATCGACCGCACTTTTTCCTTTGACGCCAACACGCAGGAAAATGGCCAGCAATTCGGCATCGGAAAGGGCAGCAGCGCCCTGCACAAGCAAGCGTTCGCGCGGGCGTTCGTCCTTCGGCCAGTCGGTAATTGCCATGGCGCAATCTCGGTTAGAATGCTTCGTTCGTCATTTTAACCAGGCTATCGGGTCATCCGCATGGAATTAATGGGAAAACGCATTGTCCTCGGCATTACCGGCGGCATTGCCGCCTACAAGGCAGCCGAACTTGTCCGCCTGCTGATCAAGCAGGGCGCTACGGTTCAGGTGACCATGACCGAGGCCGCCACCCGCTTCATCGCGCCGGTCACCTTTCAGGCTCTCTCCGGGAAACCCGTTTTCTGCGACCAGTGGGACCCACGGGTTGCCAACAACATGGCGCACATCGACCTCTCGCGTGACGCCGATGTGCTGCTCATCGCCCCGGCTAGCGCCGATTTTCTCGCCAAGCTGGCGCATGGTCTGGCCGATGATCTGCTCAGCACCCTCACTCTGGCGCGCAACTGCCCGCTGCTGGTGGCTCCGGCGATGAACCTTCAAATGTGGGAGAACCCGGCCACACAGCGCAACATCGACACCCTGCGCGGCGACGGCGTCGCCATTCTCGGCCCCGCCTGCGGTGATCAGGCCTGCGGCGAACAAGGCCCTGGCCGCATGCTCGAAGCCGAAGAAATCGTCGCCGAACTGGTCGCCTTCTTCCAACCCAAATTACTCAATGGCAAGAAAGTTCTGCTGACCGCCGGCCCGACCTTCGAGGCCATCGACCCGGTACGCGGCATTACCAATCTGTCGAGTGGCAAGATGGGCTTTGCCGTGGCGCGCGCCGCGCGGGAAGCAGGTGCGCAAGTCACGCTTGTCTGTGGACCGGTCAGCCAAAACACGCCGCGCGGTGTGACACGCATCGACGTCACCAGCGCGCTTGAAATGCACGCCGCCGTCATGCAGCGCGCTGCTCTGCATGACGTTTTCATCGGCGTCGCCGCAGTTGCCGACTATCGCCCGAGGAGCGCTGCCGAACACAAAATCAAGAAGGACGGCAACAGCGCGCCGTCCATTGAACTGGTCCTTAATCCGGATATCCTGTCCGAGGTCGCGGCCCTGCCCGTGCCACCGCTATGCGTCGGTTTTGCCGCCGAAAGCCACAATCTGGCCGAATACGCAGAGAAGAAGCGCGTCACAAAGAAGATTCCACTAATCGTCGGTAACCTGATTCAAGATAGTTTTGGCGCGGATGGCAACACGCTGATCCTATTTGACGAAAACGGCCAGTTGCCGCTGCCCCCGGCGCCCAAGCTTGAACTGGCGCGCCAACTGGTGGCGCGCATTGCCACTTTGCTGGAGAACCGCTAATGCACCGCATCGAAGTCCGCCTGCTCGACCCCAGACTCAAAGACAACCCACCGCATTACGCCACTCCTGGCTCCGCCGGCCTTGATTTACGCGCCTGCATTGATGCCCCGTTAAAAATCCACCCCGGCGACACCCTGCTGATCCCAACCGGCATCGCCATTCACCTGGCCGACCCCGGTCTGGCCGCGATGATCCTGCCGCGTTCCGGACTGGGGCATAAACACGGCATCGTGCTCGGCAACCTGGTCGGTCTGATCGACTCCGACTATCAGGGTGAAATCATGGTGTCGACCTGGAATCGCGGCAAGGAGAGTTTCACACTCAACCCGCTTGACCGCCTGGCCCAGCTCGTCGTTGTTCCGGTCCTGCAGGTCGCCTTCAACGTCGTTGACGAGTTTGACGCCAGCACCCGCGGCGACGGCGGTTTCGGCAGCACCGGCAAGTCCTGATTACCCCCGCTCAGACCCGCAGACTGACGGGAATCAGCCCGCGCAGGGCGTTGGCCATATAGATCGCCGACGCACCCAGCAGGTCATCCCGCGTCAGCACCGCCTCGACCGCCCGCCCCGATTCAAGCAGTTGCCGACGCATGACACCCGGCAACAGCCCACAGGCCAATGGCGGCGTCAGCAAGACGCCGTCATGCTCGACGAACACATTGCTGCGCGCACCCTCGCAGACCTCGCCACGGGTATTGAAGAAAATCGAATCGAATAGCTCGGGATGCTCGGCCAGAGCGGCCAGCGCCCGCTGGTATCGGCTGCGAGCGCTCGTCTTGTGACGCAGGAGATAGTCGTTAGCATCGAGTTGTTCGTCCGCCAGCACCACCCACCACGGCCCAGTCTCGTCGGTTAACGGCGTCAGGCTGACGTGGTAATGGCCCTCATGTGTCAAGGTCAAACGAACGCGATAAGTTCCTATTGCACGCGCAGAGGCGTGCTCAGCCAAAGCGGCAGAAATGGCCGGCAGATCACAGGAAAAACAAAGAGCATGTGCCGACGCCTGAAGTCGCTCCAGATGCAAGGTGAGAAGCGGGTAATCACCACCTTCCAGGCGCAGCGTTTCAATGAGCTCAAAACCGGGATCGCAGCCGGTGAGAAATTCAGACTTGAGCAGGCATTCGGCATATTCAAGTTCGGCAACGGCGTCGATGACGATGCCGCTACCTACCCCGAGGCGCGCGCGCCCGTCGGGCTGAACGTCCAGGGTGCGAATGGCAACATTGAAACGGCAATCGCCACCCGGCGCCAACCAGCCCAGTGCTCCGGTATATAGGCCGCGTGGTGCAAACTCCAGTTCAGAGATACGCTGCATGGCGCGAATTTTCGGCGCCCCGGTAATCGAACCGCAGGGAAACAAGGCCCGAAACAGCTCAGACAGACTCGCCCCGGGCAAGTCGGCACTGACGCTTGAGACCATTTGCCACAAGGTCGGATAGGCTTCGGCCACACACAGTGAGTCGACCCTGACCTTGCCCGGCGCCGCCAGTCGCCCCAGATCGTTGCGCAACAAATCGACGATCATGATGTTCTCCGCACGCTCTTTCTCCGAAACTAGTAGCGCCGCGCGCTTCGCTTCATCCTCCGCAGGCGTGGCGCCACGTTGCGCGGTACCCTTCATCGGACGCGTTAGCACATGACTACCGCGTCGTTCGAAAAACAGTTCAGGAGAAAAAGAAAGAACGGTTTTCTCGGGAGTGACCAGGTAAGCGCCATAGCGTACCGGCTGACGCTCGCGCAGACGGGAATAAAGCGCTAACGAATGGCCGTAGACCCGGCAATCAATAGGGAAGGTAAGGTTAATCTGGTAGCAGTCGCCATCGGCAATCCAGCGCCGGATCTGCTCAACGCTTGAGCCGTGGTCTGCGGCGCTCAGCATCACCTTGACTTCAGCCACCCCAGCCACACGCTCGTGCTCGGCCAGGCCGTCCAGACAGCACTCAAGGAAGGCAATTACGCCCTGCGCGTCAAGGTGCCGTGCCTGCCCAAACACCCAGCCGCACAAACTGGGCGCAGCGGACGGTATGACGGCGGGTTCGAAACAGGCGCCAAGCTCATAGTCTGCGGCCAGGGCGATCCATTCGCCCTGGGCTGAAGCGGCCTCCAAGGCAGCAAACACCAACGCTAGGTCACCACCGTCAGCAAAAGAGATGACTCGACGAAACTCTGACAACACGATGGCACCACCATCGTCGGCGTCAAACAGCGCGAAATAGCCGCCAAGCGCTGTCATTTATTTTTCAGTCTTGGCAGCAGCGGCAGGAAAGCGATCTACTTGCGCCTGAAATAGAATTCGAAGGCCTGCTCGGCCTCACCGTCAGACAGCAACTGATTACCGGTCTGCTTGGCAAAGGCGTGAAAATCCTTGACCGCGCCCGGGTCGGTGGCCACAACGCGCAGCACTTGTCCGGAAGACATTTCGGACAGCGCCTTCTTGGTACGCAAAATTGGGAGCGGGCAGTTTAGCCCCTTGACATCAAGTTCTCGATCAAACTGCATGATCAGTTCCAGAGCAAAAATAAGGGCACATTTTACCCGCCACTCCTTTTCAATTTTTCTTCTTCGACCTGAAGTTTGCGCAATTCGCGCAGACGCGCATCGACGGCAGACTGCTCGTAAAAATTACCATCGGTCGCCTGCTGGGCAAACTGCAATTGCTCGACGGCCTGTCCGAGCTGCCCCTGGAGCATGTAAAACTCGGCCTGCGCCCGGTGCTGCAACAAACGCTTGCCCAAGGCGGCATAGGTTTTCGCCTGCAGGCCGTAGAGCTTGTAATCGGCGAAGTTAAGTTGCAACTGGGCGTCCAGAAACAGCAGGGCCTGATCGTACTGCCGTCCGGCGTAGAGCGATTCGGCATAACCATAAACAAGGGATTTCGCTTGGGAGAAGCGTTGCAGGGCCTCACGATAAATAGCCTGGGCAGCGGGCAAGTCGCCGGCATCCGTCCTGATCTGGGCGGCTAGAACGGCAATCATTGGCGACGAAACCTTCAGCGCCCTTAGCGCTTCAAACTCGCGCTGCGCTGCCGGCACATCCTTGGCGCGCATCAGCGCGAAGACCAGGCCATAACGGGCGGCGGCCTGCGAGGCATGTTTGCGCTCACGCAACTGGATTTCGAAGTCAGTGACGGCCTCGCGTGGCGTGCCCATCAGCGCTCGTAGCTTGGCGCGCACAAGGTGAAAATCGAGGCTGCTGACAACCTGCCGATACGCCGAGTCCTGCGCCCGATTCTGCATATCGGAAATCCGCTCAAGCGTCAGCGGATGCGAGCGCAAATAGACCGGCGCATTATTCTCGTACAGCCGCCCTGCTTTTTGCAGACGCTCGAAGAAATCACCCATGCTGCGCACATCAAAACCGGCCTTGTCCAGCGATTGATAACCCATCCGATCCGCCTCCCGCTCGAAATCGCGGGAATAGGCCAGTTGCGCCTGAACGACACCGGCCTGAGCCGAGGTGATGGTGGCCGCAGCTACCGACGAATTGGCGCGTGCCGCCAGCACACCAACGGCCATGGCAATCATGCTTGGAATGGTGTTCTGCTTCTCCTTGGCAATCTGGCGCGCCAGATGATTCTGTGTTACGTGAGCAATTTCGTGGGCGATCACCCCCGCCAGTTCGGACTCGGACTGAGCGGTAAGAATGGTGCCGGTGTTCACCCCGATAAAACCACCGAACATCGCAAACGCATTCACCGTGTTGTCGCGAATGGCGAAAAAATTGAAATCGCCCGTCGGATTTGCACTGGCTTCAACCAGACGCCGACCCAGTCCATTGAGATAGTCGTTGATTTCCGGATCGTCCACGTAACTTGGCTCGCGCAGACGAATTTCATTCATGATGGTCTCGCCTATGCGGCGTTCGATCTGAGGGGAAAATTCGGCGCGCGCCGCCTCACCAAGATCCGGAAGATCACTGCCCAATGCGTGGGAAGTGCCCGCAATGGCAATAGCCGCCAGCAGTGGCACGGCAGCACGGGCCAAACGGCAGAGCGGGCTAGGAGGAGGCGAGTTCACGATACGAAAGGCCACATAGAGTAAAGCCTGATGCCATGATACCGGACTGTGCCCAATGAAATGTTCCCAGTTGTTGCAAGCCAAAAACAAGGCTAAAAAAAACCCGCCAGAGGCGGGTTTTTTTGGCGCGGCTGAAACTCAGGCACGCCCAATATTCGATGCTTGCTTGCCCTTGGGACCCTGCGTTACATCAAAAGAAACTTTTTCGCCCTCTTTAAGGGTCTTGAATCCGCCCATGGTGATCGCGGAGAAATGCGCAAAAAGATCTTCGCTGCCATCATCCGGAGTAATGAAACCGAAACCCTTGGCGTCATTGAACCACTTAACTGTACCTGTTGCCATATTGCTACATCCTTGAAAAGAGACTAGATCCGGGCATCGCCCGACGTGCATGTTTGAAATTCAACTGCTGCCTGAATCAAAACATGGACACTTTGTACGCTAGTTGCAGGCGATGCGTCAAGCATTTTTTCAAGCGCCTTTTTCAAACGCCTGTGATGGCCGTGTGATTTATGTGTGAAAAGCGGCAAGCAGGGTTGCCGCGTTGTTTTGCACATTTAAAAAGACTGGTTAGAATTGAAGCATGACTAGACAGCATCAGGAAGGCTCCGTAATCGAGGCCAAACGCAGCAAACTGGCACCTCCGCGGCTTTACACGGTGTTGCTACTCAACGACGACTTTACCCCGATGGAGTTTGTTGTTCTGGTGCTGCAAAAGTTTTTTTCCATGAACCGAGAACAAGCAACGCAAATTATGCTCAAAGTACACGTGGAAGGGCGGGGCATCTGCGGGATTTACCCGCGTGACGTCGCCGCCACCAAGGTCGAGCAGGTGGCAAGCTTCGCACGAGACAACCAGCATCCGCTGGCGTGCGTGATGGAGGAAAACTGAATGATTGCGCAGGAACTTGAAGTCAGCTTGCACATGGCCTTTGTCGAAGCACGGCAAAAACGACATGAGTTCATCACCGTCGAACACCTTCTGCTGGCCTTGCTCGACAACCCGTCAGCGGCGGATGCGTTGCGCGCCTGTGGCGGAAACATTGAACAACTGCGCAGGGATCTCTCCAAGTTCATTGTTGAGCACACGCCGGCAATCGACGGTGAGGAGGATATCGACACCCAGCCAACGCTCGGTTTTCAGCGCGTTATCCAGCGCGCCATTCTGCACGTCCAGTCGTCCGGTAAAAAAGAAGTTAATGGCGCCAATGTGCTGGTCGCCATTTTTGGCGAGAAGGATTCGCATGCGGTGTATTACCTGCAAAAGCAGGGAATCTCCCGACTGGACGTGGTCAACTTCATTTCCCATGGCATCAGCAAGGTTCCCCAAAGCGCTGCACGCAGCGAAAGTGGCGTTGAAACCGAAAGCGAAACGCAAAATGCTGCCGGGCCGCTGGAGAGCTACACCATCAACCTCAACACTCTTGCCCTGCAGGGCAAGATTGACCCGCTGATCGGGCGTGAAAAAGAGCTTGAGCGAGTCATCCAGACTCTCTGCCGTCGGCGCAAGAACAACCCCTTGCTGGTCGGCGAGGCGGGCGTTGGCAAGACCGCCATTGCCGAAGGACTGGCCCGCCGGATCGTTGAAAACAACGTTCCCGAGATTCTCGACAAAGCCAGCGTCTATGCACTGGACATGGGCGCACTGCTAGCTGGGACAAAATATCGTGGTGACTTCGAACAGCGTCTGAAGGGCGTTTTAAAGCAGTTGAGCGAAAACCCACAGGCAATTTTATTCATCGACGAAATTCACACGCTGATCGGTGCTGGCTCCGCGTCAGGCGGTACACTGGATGCGTCAAACCTGCTCAAGCCGGCGCTCTCCAACGGCCAGCTCAAGTGCATCGGCGCGACAACCTACACCGAGTACCGGGGTATCTTCGAGAAGGATCACGCGCTGTCGCGTCGCTTTCAGAAGATCGACGTCAACGAACCTTCGATCCCCGAAACAATCGAAATTCTCAAAGGTCTGAAAACCCGCTTTGAGTCGCACCACGGCATCAAGTATTCAGCCGCCGCTCTGACCTCTGCCGTTGAACTCTCGGTACGCTTTATACCCGACCGTCATTTGCCGGACAAGGCCATCGACGTCATTGACGAAGCCGGCGCTGCGCAGCGTATTCTGCCAAAATCCAAACAGAAGAAACTGATCGGCAAGCAGGATATCGAGGAAATCGTCGCCAAGATCGCGCGCATTCCGTCAACCCACGTTTCGTCGGATGACCGTAGTGCCCTGAGAAATCTTGACCGCGATTTGAAAGCGGTTGTCTTCGGACAGGAAGCGGCGATTGATGCCCTGGCAAAAGCCATCAAGATGTCGCGCTCCGGCCTCGGCAATCCAGCCAAGCCCATCGGCAGCTTCCTTTTTTCTGGCCCAACCGGCGTCGGTAAAACCGAAGTCGCCAGACAGCTCGCGTACTGCCTCGGCAACGAGTTGATTCGCTTTGACATGTCTGAATACATGGAGCGACACGCTGTCTCGCGGCTGATTGGCGCCCCGCCGGGTTATGTCGGCTACGATCAGGGCGGCCAGTTGACCGAAGCGCTGACCAAGAAGCCCTATTGCGTGCTGCTCCTCGACGAAATCGAAAAAGCGCATCCGGACGTCTACAATATTCTGCTGCAGGTCATGGATCACGGCACGCTGACCGACAACAACGGTCGCAAGGCCGATTTCCGTAATGCGGTCATCATCATGACGACCAATGCCGGGCAGGAATCCATCCAGAAAACAAGCATGGGTTTTACCAACGCCAAGCAGGCTGGCGACGAGATGGTCGAAATCAAGCGACTGTTCACCCCCGAGTTTCGCAACCGGCTCGACGCCACGATTTCATTCAGGGCACTCGATCACGAAGTCATTCTGCGCGTGGTCGACAAGTTCCTGATGCAACTAGAAGAGCAGTTGCACGAGAAAAAGGTCGAAGCCACCTTCACCGAGGCGCTCAAGAACCATCTGGCAAGCAACGGTTTCGACCCGCTGATGGGTGCGCGACCGATGGCCCGCCTGATTCAGGACACCATTCGGTCGGCGCTGGCCGACGAACTCCTGTTCGGCAAACTGGCCAACGGCGGCCACGTCTGCGTCGATATCGGCACGGACGGCAAGGTGAAACTGCTCTTTGCCGAAGAGGCTGCCGAAGTCGCCTAGCAGCCTGTACGTCCGCAAAACTACTTTTATCCCGAATTTTGAGATGCCGACTCTAACCTATTGGTTTTTTGCATTAAAAATAAATCTTATGTCTTATATAAGACACTTGTTCCCAATGGGAATTAACTCTATAATCCAGACAGTCGGCTGCCTGCAAAAGAAATGATATTGCGCTAAACGGGCGGTTTGATTTTTCTCGAATTATGATCGTTTCTCTTACCAATCTGTGAGGTCAATCATGAGCACACGTGAACAACAAATCGCCGAACTTGAAAAAGACTGGGCTGCAAATCCGCGCTGGAAGGGAGTCAGGCGGGGCTACTCTGCCGCTGACGTCGTCCGTTTGCGTGGCTCTTTCCCGATTGAATACACCCTTGCCCGTCGCGGCGCAGAAAAGCTTTGGAGCCTGGTCAACAACGAGCCCTACGTCAACTGCCTTGGCGCGCTGACCGGCGGCCAGGCCATGCAACAGGTCAAGGCCGGGGTCAAGGCCATCTACCTGTCCGGCTGGCAGGTTGCCGCCGATAACAACAGCTACTCGGCGATGTATCCGGACCAGTCGCTCTACCCCGTCGACTCGGTGCCCAAGGTCGTCGAGCGCATCAACAATTCCTTCCGTCGTGCCGACGAGATTCAGTGCTCAAAAGCCATCGAGGCGGGGCACAAGGAATACATCGACTACTTCGCCCCAATCGTCGCTGACGCCGAGGCCGGTTTCGGCGGTGTGCTAAATGCTTTCGAGCTGATGAAGGCGATGATCCGCTCCGGCGCCGCCGGCGTTCACTTTGAGGACCAATTGGCGTCCGTCAAGAAATGCGGCCACATGGGCGGCAAGGTTCTGGTGCCAACGCAGGAAGCCGTCCAGAAACTGATCGCTGCGCGTTTCGCTGCCGACGTCTGCGGCGTACCAACGTTGGTTATCGCGCGTACCGATGCTGAAGCCGCCGACCTGCTGACCTCGAATCATGACGAGAACGACAAGCCCTTCATCACCGGCGAGCGCACCACCGAAGGCTTCTACAAGACCCGCCCGGGCCTCGATCAAGCCATCTCGCGCGCCGTGGCCTACGCCGCCTATGCCGACCTCGTCTGGTGCGAAACCGGCAAACCAGATCTCGAGTTTGCCCGCAAGTTCGCCGACGGCGTACATGCCAAACACCCGGGGAAAATGCTGGCCTACAACTGCTCGCCGTCGTTCAACTGGAAGAAAAACCTTGACGATGCGACCATCGCCAGATTCCAGCGCGAGCTCGGCGCCATGGGCTACAAGTACCAGTTCATCACCCTCGCCGGCATTCACAATATGTGGTACCACATGTTCGATCTGGCGCAGGACTATGTGGCGCGCGGCATGACCGCCTACGTCGAAAAGGTTCAGGAGCCTGAATTCGCTGCTCGTGATCGCGGTTACTCCTTCGTCTCGCATCAGCAGGAAGTCGGCACCGGTTACTTCGACGAAGTCACCACCGTCATCCAGGGAGGCGCTTCATCGGTCACCGCGTTGACCGGTTCGACCGAAGAAGAGCAGTTCCACTAAGCACCGGCAATGCTGTCAAAACAGTAGTTCACCACCAGGAGCCGCCATGAGCCTCAATTTGCCGTCCGGCATGCAAATCAACGCACCGATCCAAGCCGGCTATGAAACCATTCTCACTGCTGATGCGCTGGCGCTGGTCGCCAAATTGCACCGCGCCTTCAATGACCGCCGACAGGCCCTGCTACAGGCGCGCGTTGCCCGCCAGGCACGCATCGACGCTGGCGAAATGCCTGACTTCCTGCCAGAGACCGCGCACATCCGCGCTGGCGACTGGAAGATCGCAACGCTGCCCAAGGCTCTGGAGCGCCGCCGCACCGAAATCACCGGCCCGGTCGAAGCGAAGATGATCATCAACGCCTACAACTCCGGCGCCGATTCGTACATGAGCGACTTCGAAGATTCGAACAGCCCGAAGTGGGAAAACCAGATCCAGGGCCAAATCAACATTTACAAAGCCATCCGTCGCCAGCTCTCCTTTACCAACGAAGCCGGCAAGGAATACGCGCTCAACGAAAAGATCGCCACCCTGCAGATTCGGCCGCGCGGCTGGCATCTTGACGAAAAGCACGTGACCGTCGACGGTCAGCGCGTTTCCGGCGGCATTTTCGATTTTGGCCTCTTCCTGTTTCACAACGCCAAAGAGCAGATCGCGCGCGGTGCCGGGCCCTTCTTCTATCTACCGAAGATGGAATCGCACCTCGAAGCCCGCCTGTGGAACGACATTTTCGTTATGGCGCAGGAATATATTGGCCTGCCGCAAGGGACGATCAAGGCCACCGTGCTGGTTGAAACCGTTCTCGCCACCTTCGAAATGGAAGAAATCCTCTACGAACTGCGCGAACATTCAGCCGGTCTGAACGCCGGGCGCTGGGACTACATTTTCAGTTGCATCAAGAAATTCAAAAAGAACAAGGATTTCTGTCTGGCCAACCGTGGCGCGATTACCATGGAAGTGCCGTTCATGCGCTCTTACGCGCTGCATCTGGTTAAGGTCTGCCACAAGCGCGGGGCGCCGGCGATGGGCGGCATGAGCGCACTGATCCCGATCAAGAACGATCCGGTGGCCAATGAAAAAGCGCTGGCCGGCATCCGCCATGACAAAACACGCGACGCCAACGATGGCTTCGATGGCGGCTGGGTGGCGCATCCCGGCCTGGTGGCAATTGCCGCTGAAGAGTTCCAGAAGGTGCTCGGCGAGCGTCCGAACCAGTGGGAAAAACAACGCGACGAAGTATTCACCGCCAAGGACTTTCTCAACTTCCAGCCCTCACAACCGATCACCGAAGCCGGCGTGCGCAACAACATCAACGTGGGCATTCACTACCTTGGCAGTTGGCTCGCCGGCAATGGTTGCGTGCCAATCCACAACCTAATGGAAGATGCCGCCACAGCCGAGATTGCCCGTTCGCAGGTCTGGCAGTGGGTCGTTTCGCCGAAGGGAATTCTTGACGACGGGCGCAAGGTTACGGTTGAGATGGTGCGCCAGATGATTGCCGAGGAACTGCCCAAGGTCAAAGCCACCATCGTCGCCCAAGGCGAAGACACCGCCACCTACGATCAGGCCGCCGTCATCTTCGACAAGATGAGCCTAACGCCGGACTATCCCGAGTTCCTGACGCTGCCGTTGTACGAGGCGATGGAGTAAGAGATAGAAAAAATCCACCACCAAGACACCAAGGCACAAAGATTCACCAAGAAAACATGAAATCAACTTGGTTTTCCTTGGTGCCCCCTTGGTGACTTGGTGCCTTGGTGGTTCGCAGTTTTCGTTTAAAGCACCACCTGCGTCCCGAGCTCGACCACCCGATTACTGGGGATTTTGTAAAAGCTCGTCGCGCTGCCGGCGTTACGGTGCATCAGAATGAAGAGTTTCTCTCGCCATAGCGCCATCCCCGATCCAATCTTTGGAATCAGCGTCGCGCGGCCAAGAAAGAACGATGTCTCCATCATGTCAATGACCAAGCCCTGCTCGGCACACAGCGATAAGGCCAGTGGAATGTCGGGCTCATCCTTGAAGCCGTACTGGACGGTCAGCCGGTAAAAATCGCCCTTCAGCCGGACAAGCTCGACGCGGTCAATCTCCGGAACATACGGTACGTCAAACACCTCGACCGAGACGATCAGCACCCGTTCGTGCAGCACCTTGTTGTGCATCAGATTATGCAACATGGCATTGGGCACCCGGGTATTGTTCGAGGTCATGAACACCGAGGTGCCGAGCACGCGCGCCGGCATCGACACCAATAGAGCGTCGATAAAGCTTTCCAGTTCAATGGCCTCGCCGCTCAAACGTTCGGTCAGCAACAGCCCACCGCGCTTCCAGGTACTCATCAGCAGAAAAACCAGCGAACCGGCGGCCAGGGGAAACCAGCCACCGTCAGGTATCTTCAAGACATTGGCAAACAGGAAGGTTAGTTCAATCGACAGGAAAACGGCAAAAAGGGCCATCGCTCGCCAGCGGCCCCAGCCCCAGCTTTTGGCAGCAACAAAGGTCGCCAGTACCGAGGTAATGACCATGTCGCCAGTCACCGCAATACCGTAAGCGGCGGCCAGGTTATTGGTCGATCTAAAACCAAGGACCAGGATCACCACTGCGATGAACAAGCCCCAATTGACCCCCGGTAAATAGACCTGACCCTCCGCCTTAGCCGAGGTGAATTGCACCTCCAGGCGCGGCAGGAAGCCGAGCTGCATGGCCTGCCGAGACACCGAAAACGCCCCCGAGATGACGGCTTGCGAGGCAATTACCGTGGCCAGCGTCGCCAGGCCGACCAGCGGGTAGAGCAGCCAGTCCGGCGCCAGATGGTAGAAGGGATTGTCTACCGTCCCCGGGTCGCTGAGCAGCAGCGCACCCTGGCCGAAATAATTGAGGATCAGCGACGGCAGCACGAAGCCGAACCACGCCTGACGGATCGGTCGACTCCCGAAGTGACCCATGTCGGCATAGAGTGCCTCTGCTCCGGTCACTGACAACACCACGGCACCCATGGCAATGATGGCAATGCCACGGTTTTCAATCAGGAAGCCAAGGCCGTAGGTGGGACTGAGCGCTCTGAGCACACCCGGATTCGCCGCAATACTGAAAAGACCAAGCGTAGCCAGCGTGGCAAACCAGAGCAGCATGACCGGGCCGAACAGAGCACCGACCGACGCAGTTCCCCGGCGCTGATAGTAGAACAGGACAAAAAGAACGACCAGCGTCGCCGGAATGATGAAGGGGCGGAAGGCCGGGGTAGCGACATCCAGGCCTTCCAGCGCCGAGAGCACCGAAATGGCCGGGGTGACCATGCCATCGCCATAAAACATGCCGGCCCCCAGCAGCCCCGCCAGCATGATGGCTTTCTCGCGCTTCGGCTTGCCCCGGGCGTCGTGCAGCGCCAGCGCGATGAGCGCCATGATGCCGCCTTCGCCCCGGTTGTCGGCGCGCATGATGAACACCACATACTTGATCGAAACGATGATGATCAAGGACCAGAGAATGAGCGAGAGAATTCCCAGCACGTTTTCGGGAGTCAGCGGGATCGCATGGTTTCCGGCGAAGACCTCTTTCATGGTGTACAGCGGGCTGGTGCCGATGTCGCCGTAAACGACGCCGAGCGCGGCCAGCGCCAGTGCGGCCTGTTGCGACTTGCTCAGAGTTGTGGCGCGATGCATCTAAAATGTCTCTTTCATTTTTTCCTGGTCATCATCGTGTGCTGCGCGTGAAAAACGGGGAGGGAGGGGCATAACGCCCCTCCCTCCCCGTTTTTAATGACATTTGCAAATTTGTCAGGGCTGCCCGCGATTACTCGATGACGCAGAGCACGGCGCCCTTGGCCACGGTGTCGCCGCTCTTGAGCTTGATCCCCTTGACGACCCCGTCACACGGTGCAACCAGGGCGTTTTCCATTTTCATCGCCTCGAGAACGACCACAGCCTCGCCTTTGGTCACCGCATCACCAACATTCTTCAGGTACTTGATGATCATTCCCGGCATCGGCGCCAACATGCGTGTGCCGTGTGCCTCGGCCACGGGGCTGGCGACCGCAGCCGCTGGCACAACCGCTGCCTTGGGCGCGAGCGGAGCCGCAACCGGCGTTGGAGCCGCAGCGGCCACGGCCCGTGGCGCGCTGACCACCGGTGGTGCATCACCCGTAGGGTCCACTTCGACGCTGAAGTATTCGTTGTCGAGGAAAACGTTGAAGGTGCGCAGCCTCTCTGACTTGGCCGGGGCATCGGCCTTGCGCTCGACCAGCTCGCCAGCCTTGGCCTTCTTGATGAGCTCATCCTGTTTCTTGACCGATTCCATGGTGATCGGCTTGACGCTGTCGGGAACTTCAGCCCGGCCGTATTTCCACTCGAGGAATTTCTTGCCGGTCACCGGGAACTGGGCATAGATCAGCAGATCGTCCATATCAGCCGCCAGATCGCCGATTTCAGCCTTGGCTTTTTCTAGCTCGGGCACGAGAACTTCGGCTGGGCGGCAGGTAATCGGCTCTTCACCGCGCGGATAGCCCTTCAATGCCTTCTTCTGCAGTTCCGCATCAATCGGCACCGCCGTCTTGCCGTAGAGGCCGTAGCACAGATCCTTGACCTGACCGGTGATCATCTTGTAGCGCTCATCGGGGGTGTCATGCAGGACGTTGTTGACCGTCTGCACGCCGACAATCTGGCTGGTCGGTGTCACCAACGGAATCTGCCCGAGATCCTTACGCACCTTTGGCAACTCCTTGTACACCTCGTCGATTTTGTCGAGTGCATCCATTTCGCGCAGTTGATTGACCAGATTGGAGAGCATTCCGCCTGGCGTTTGATGCAACAGCACGTTAATGTCGATGATCGAAACCTTGGAGTCGTCAAGCAGATGCTTGTACTTGGGCATCACCTGTTTCTCAAGGACTTCGTTGATCGCGGCGAGCTTGCGAATATCAAATCCAGTATCGCGATTGGTTCCCAGCAGCGACATCACCAGCGGCTCGATGGCCGGGTGTGAGGTGCGATAGGCGTAAGGCGTCATGCAGGTGTCGAGAATATCCACACCCGCCTCGACCGCCTTGAGCTGGCTCATTGACGCCATGCCCGACGTGAAATGACTATGCAGATGGATAGGCACCGTCACCACGGCCTTGAGCGCCTTGACCAGCGCATAGACGTCATACGGCGCAATCATGCCGGCCATATCCTTGATGCAGATCGAGTCGGCGCCCATGTCGACCAACTCTTTGGCCTTGCCCACGTAGTAGTCGAGGTTGTACACCTCGCCGCCGAGGCGCGGTTCAGTCAGGGTGTAGCACATGCAGCCCTGGAAATGCTTGCCGCTTTTCTTGATCTGCTTGACCACCGTCTCGAAATTCCGGTAGTCGTTCAGCGCATCAAAAGTGCGGAAGATATCCATGCCATTTTCTGCGGCACGATCGACGAAGGCCGTCGCCACGTCATCAGCGTAGTTGCGATAACCGACCAGGTTCTGCGCGCGCAGCAGCATGGAAAACGGCGTCTTCTTGGCGTAGCGCTTGAGCGTGCGCAGGCGCTCCCAAGGGTCCTCGTTGAGGAAACGGTGCATGGTATCGAAGGTCGCACCGCCCCAGGTTTCCAGAGCCCAGAAGCCTATTTCATCCATCATCTCGGCAACCTGGATCATGTCCTCGGTCCGCCCGCGCGTCGCAAACAGGGACTGGTGCCCGTCGCGCAATGAGAGATCCATGATCTTCACCGGATTACTTGCTGCCGGGCGGTTGCTGTCGTAATTCATTGCGCTCATCACTACGTTGTCGCTCATTTTTCTGCTCCACAAAGACTTGAAAATTGGATACCTATCGCGCGTTGGAAAAAGCTCGCAGTTGAATCAGCCGGCGCCCGGCCATCATGTCCACACGTCCGGATTGTGCCCACTGACCGGGCTCAATGGCTATGTTTCTGGCCGGAGATACTGGTTCCGGCTCTGGCAGATAAGCGGCCTCCTCCGCTTCTTCCTCCGCCTCCTGCTGCAAGTAGAGTTGAACTGCCGCCAATGCCGCCGCCACCTTTTTTTTCTGCATCGTTCTGCCCCCTGAAGACCTCTGCACCCAATCACATCGGAATATTTCCGTGTTTCTTCATGGGATTCGTGTCACGCTTGTTCTGCAATAGCCCCAGTGCCCTGACGATCCGTGAACGCGTCCTGGCTGGAATAATGATGTCATCGATGTAACCCCGTTGCGCCGCGACATAGGGGTTGGCAACGGTTTCGTGGTACTCATCCTCCTTCTCGGTCAGGTAGGCGGCGGGATCATCAGACTCCCTGGCCTGACGGCCATAAAGCACTTCGGCGGCCCCTTTTGATCCCATGACGGCGATTTCGGCGCTCGGCCAGGCGTAGTTCATGTCGCCGCGCAGATGCTTGGACGACATCACGCAGTAAGCGCCGCCGTAGGCCTTGCGGGTGATCACCGTGACTTTCGGCACGGTCGCCTCGGCATAGGCGTAGAGTATCTTGGCGCCATTGCGGATAGCACCGCCGTATTCCTGCGCGGTGCCCGGAAGAAAACCGGGAACATCGACAAAGGTCACCACGGGGATATTGAAACAGTCACAGAAACGCACGAAACGCGCGCCCTTGATCGATGAATCAATGTCGAGCACACCGGACAGATACGCCGGCTGGTTGGCGACGATGCCGACGCTGATCCCGTTATAGCGGGCAAAACCAACGATCAGATTGGGCGCAAATTGTTCCTTGATCTCAAAGAAATCGCCGTTGTCGACCGTTTCGGTGATGACAATCTTCATGTCATACGCCGCGTTCGGATTATCCGGGATGATCGTGTGCAGAATTTCAGAGTGCCTGTTGACCGGATCGGAACAGGGAATAACCGGCGCCGATTCGAAATTGTTCTGCGGCAAGAAGGAGAGCAGCCGCTTGATGTAATCAATGGCATCCTGCGTCGACGACGCCGCGTAGTCGGAAATCCCGCTCTGCGCAGAGTGCATGTCGGCGCCGCCGAGTTCCTCGACGGTCACGTCCTCGTGGGTCACCGATTTCACCACCTTGGGACCGGTGAGGAACATATAGGAGTTGAGGCGTTCCATGATGACGAAGTCGGTCAGCGCCGGCGAGTACACAGCGCCGCCCGCACAGGGCCCAAGAATTGCGGAAATCTGCGGGACGACGCCGGAGGCCATCACATTGCGCAGGAATATCTCCGAAAAACCGGCCAGGCTTTCGATGCCTTCCTGAATCCGGGCGCCGCCCGAGTCATTCAGACCGATCACCGGAGCGCCGTTCTTCATCGCCAGATCCATGATCTTGCAAATCTTCTCGGCCAGTGTTTCCGAAAGTGAACCGCCAAGCACCGTGAAGTCCTGGGCATAAACATAAACGATCCGGCCGGCGATGGTGCCATGCCCGGTAACCACACCGTCTCCCGGAAAAATCACCTTCTCCATGCCGAAGTTGTGACAGCGGTGGGTTTTGAACATATCGAACTCTTCGAAGGAGTCCGCATCGAGCAGCAGATCAATCCGTTCCCGCGCCGTCAGGCGACCCATCGCGTGCTGTTTGTTAATCCTCTCCTGTCCTCCACCCAAACGCGCCGCTGCACGCCGTTCCAGGAGGTGATCGAGTTGCTTGTTGGTATCCATTCTTTACACCTGAAAATGAGAAATCTTTGGGCAGTGATCCAAGGCACTCGGGGTGCTGCGCACGACACAGTTCCCACCCCCTTGTTCTGATCTCACCACCGTTCGCAGCCCTCGATTCTAGCTGCTTTCCAAAAACAATTGGAACTCTTCTTGAACTACCGTGTTAGCGCAAAGTAGCCAAATTCTGTCGCCCATGTTGGCTGTTGTTGCACCAAAATTTGTCAAAGTACCCACAAATTCTGCTGACGAGCCCTTGAGAGATTTGACGGGAAACTGGCCCCCGGTAATACTGGACATCCCTGTGCAACGCAAAGGCAATCATGCAAACCTCCCACCTCAAATACCTCAAACTGCTGTCAGAAAAATACCCGTCAATCCAGGCTGCTTCAACGGCAATCATCAACTTCACGGCCCAGTTACAGCTTCCCAAGGGGACCGAGCACTTTCTATCCGACATCCACGGCGAGAACGAAGCCTTCCAGCACGTCGTGCGCAATGGCGCCGGATCGATCCTGCGCAAGATTGACGAAATGTTCGGCAACACCATGTCCAAGCAGGAGCGGCGCAAGCTGGCGACACTCATCTATTATCCTGAGCTCAAAACCCCGATGATGTTGCAGTCCGTCCCCGACAAGGACGAGTGGAGCCGGCTGACCCTGGTTCGTCTGGTCAAATTTTGCCGCCGGCTGAGCGCCAAGTATCGCCGCGAAAGCGTCCGCAATCTGCTGCCCAAGCATGTGGCCGAAACCATCGAGGAACTCCTCTACGACCAGGAAGGTGTCGAGCACAAAGCGGCCTACTACCAGAGCCAGATCGACACCATCGTATCGACCGGCAGCGCACTGGCCTTCATCACCAGTCTGGCTGAACTGATCCAGCGACTGGCCGTTGAACGCCTGCACGTCATCGGCGATATCTATGACCGCGGCCCCGGCGCCCATCTCATCCTAGACGATCTGATGGAGCACCACCAAGTTGATATCCAGTGGGGAAATCACGACATCCTGTGGATGGGTTCGGCCGCCGGCAGCGAGGCCTGCATTGCCAATGTCATCCGATTTTGCCTGCGCTACGGCAATATGGAAACGCTCGACAACGGCTATGGCATCAGCCTGCTACCGCTCGCCTCCTTCGCCCTTGAAACCTACAAGGACGACCCCTGCGAACTGTTCATCCCCAAGGTGGCGGCCGGCAGCAGTTCATTCACCACCCAGGAAATCCGCCTGATGGCGCAGATGCAGAAGGCCATTGCGATCATCCAGTTCAAGCTGGAAAGTCAGCTCATCAAGCGGCGCACGCATTACCAGATGCAGGACCGTCTGCTGCTCGACATGGTCGACTATGCGCGCGGCATCATCACCCTCAACGGCGTCGAGTACCCGCTGCTCGACACCTTCTTCCCGACCATCGACCCGACGAAGCCCGACGCACTGACCGCCGAGGAGAAAATCGTCGTTGAAAAATTGCGCCTATCCTTTACCAACAGCAAGAAGCTTCAGCAGCACGTCCGCTTCCTGTTCTCAACCGGCAGCCTGTACCTTATCCATGACGGCAACCTGCTCTATCACGGCTGCATCGCCATGAACGACGACGGCGAGTTCAAATCCTTCAACGTCGATGGAAAATCCTTTGCCGGCAAGGAGTTTCTCGACCGCGTCGACCGCCTCGCCCGGCAAGGCTATTTCGACATCGACAATCCGGAGAAAAAACAGTACGGCATGGACGCCATGTGGTTCCTGTGGTGCGCGCCGCAATCGCCGCTCTTCGGCAAAGAGAAGATGGCCACTTTCGAGCGCTACTTCCTGGCCGACAAGGGCACGCACACCGAGCAGCGCAACGCCTATTACACGCTGCGCGATACGGAACAAAGCGCCTGCAAGATCCTCAGGGAGTTCGGACTCAATCCGGACAGTGGCCGCATCATCAACGGCCACGTCCCGGTCAAGGTGGCCAAGGGCGAGCGCCCGATCAAGGCCAACGGTCGGCTGATCGTCATTGACGGCGGCTTCTCCAAGGCCTACCAGCGCGAAACCGGGATCGCCGGCTACACCCTGATCTCCAATTCACGCGGCCTGCTGCTTGCCGCCCACCAGCCCTTCGAGTCGACTCAAAAGGCGGTGTCCGAGGAGCTCGATATCGATACCAAAACGGAGATCATCCACAACCATCCGCACCGCATGCGCGTCCGCGACACCGACCGCGGCCGCGAAATCCAGGAGCAAATCGACGAACTGCAAGCCCTGCTGCACGCCTACCGAGAGGGCCTGATCCACGAACACAGCATGCAGTAGCCGTGTCAGACTCACCTTCGCCAGCGAGCCGAATGCACATTTAGTATTGGACGCCAAAACCTCTGTGTTGCTACTCTTTGTCATGACAGCCCGTTTACTTCGGAGTTGATCTTATGCCCGACACCGTCCTGCAGCGCTTTTTCAGACGGGGCGTTCCTGTTATCGCTCTCCTGGCGCTCGCTTTCGGCGCCCCGGGTGCCTACGCTGACCTGACGCAAACCGTCATCAACACAAACGACAGCGGTGCCGGCTCCCTGCGCCAGGCGATCATCGATTCGAATGCCGCCAGCGGCACCAGCATCATCAACTTCGCCGTGGTCGGCGTCGGCTGCATCGGCAGCGCCCCTCCAACCTGTACGATCACGCCCGCGACAGCGCTGCCGGCCATCACCTACCCGGTCACCATCGACGCGACCACGCAGAGCGGGTACACCCTGACGACACCGAAAGTGGTGATCAGTGGCGCGTCGGTCCCGGCAGCGACCGGGCTCGATATCACCGCCGGGAACAGCACCATCAAGGGGCTGGTCATTAACGGATTCACCAAGCAGATTTCGCTAACCGGCAACGGGAACAACACCGTTCAACAGTGTTTCATTGCGGTATCGTCGGCCGGGACAGCTGCTGTTTCGGGCGGCGGGGCGTTGAGCACAGGGATCAATGTGGGCTCGGACAACAACCTGATCGGCGGGGCGAGCACCGCTTCACGTAACGTTCTGGGGGGCGCTGGCGCTTATTCAGTCAGCATCTTCGGCAACAACAACACGATTTCATACAACTATATCGGCGTCACCGTCAGCGGGGCAGGGCAATTGCATCAAATTCCCTTTAACCCGAGGAGACTGGCGCGATAAGCATCGGAAGAAGCGGCGAGAATGCGACGAGCATAGATACCCCCTTTTTTCTTGGAGGTATCGAGGCGGAAAAGATTGAGGACGAGGCGACGGACGATAGCGAAATTGGCCCCGGCATTTTTGGTACGAGCCCGCATCTGGTCGTCGTTCAGTGCGACGTCGAGGCACCAATG